>JBEEMB010000147.1:0-8671 GCA_041167815.1 Bacteroidota bacterium
ATGATTCCGCCTTCGCCGTTTATTTCAAAGAGAAGGGCTTGTCTGGCGCCGAAGCGGTCGATGCCGATCTGGCCCGGCAGATCGTCACCTACTGTTTGGTTTATAATGCGTTCAAGCAGGAACGCATCTCCGATTACCAGAGCAATCTGGGATGGGTGGACAATGGATCTTTCCGTCGCCGTACGGCTGCATACACCGGCGTGTATGCCACGACCGATCTGCAGGGGAAATCCATCAAGGCGATCGCTTCCAATCGTAATAACACTGGTTCCTTCTTTTATGTGGATGGCGATAACAACAACAAGCATATCCCCATTTTCGAAACGGGTTTCATGACCGGCAAGACGCTGACGGCAAGTGATTACAATTACTTTTATCCGAACAGCACCTACAGTGGTTTCAACGTCGCCGATGCAAAGGTGACGGACAGGGATATCGCTGCGGAGAATGGCGTTGTGCATGTCGTGGACCGTGTCCTCACTTCATTGCCAAGCATCGACCAGTTCCTGAATGGAAATGCGAAGTACTCCGAATTCAAAAAGCTGATCGATAAATTCCTCGTTCAGTTTGTATTCAACCAGGCCGTTACCAATAAACACAGGATCGTATCGGGTACTAACGAGGAAGTATACACGAAGGTGTATAATTCCAATATGGCTTTTTCACTGAACAACGAGAATTTCCTGAAGCTGCAGGACAATGATGCACAGTCCGACTGCTATTCGATCTTCGTTCCGGAGAATGCCGCACTCACCAAGTACATCAATGAAGTGCTGCTGGAATTCTATCCTTCAGTCGATGCACTTCCTGCCAATGTCATCTATGATTTCGTGAATGCGCATTTATGGCGGACGGCTGTGTGGCCTTCTAAATTCGCCTCCAGTTTCAATGGGGCCGGTGAGGAAGCGCGTTTCAACTCGGCGACGGATGTAACGGAACGCAGGATACTGAGCAATGGGATATTCTATGGCACCAACAAGGTGCAGCAGGCGAATGTATTCAGCAGTGTCTACGGGAAAGCCTATCTGAACCCTGACTATTCCATCATGACGAACCTGTTGAACCTGGATCTGAAATTCCAGATCTCCAACATCCGTCAGAAATACACGCTGTTCCTGGTCAGTAACGCCGCCATCAACGCTGCGGGATACTTTGCCGACCCGACCGTCAGTAATAATGTCAACGAGCAGTGGCGTTACATCCCACCGGGAGGTGGTGCCCAGCTGACGGGCTCATCAGCGCTTGTCCGCCTGCAAAGAATCCTGAATATGCATGTCATCCCCGGCAGAGATATCACGGGCATGACGTCCAACGGCGTGGGACAGAGTTATTCCGGTGAGTTCATCGGTTTCGGTGGCGGAAAGGCTTTTGCAGCGGGTAATAATGACGCATCGAATCCTGCCAATGTCACCAAATCGCAGGCGGCTTCCAACGGCTCCGTACACTTCATCGACAAACTGCTGCAGTTCAGCGAAAGGCAGATCGGTCAGCACATCGCTGCTCTGGCTCCGAACAACAGCTCACCTTACTGGAACTTCTATCAGTTCCTGTTGAACTCGACGATCTACAATCGAACAACCTTTGAGATACAGCAGGTTGCTTCCGGATCTTTCTACACATTCTTCATCCCCGACAACGCAGCCATACAGGCAGCGGTGAATGCCGGTCGGTTGCCGGGCACCGGAACCGGAGCCGTCAAGACCCCGAATTTCAATCCTGCCTCACTGGCAGAACGTGAGCAAGTCGCCAACTTCATCTACTACCACATCCTCAACAAGAAGAACGTGGCTACCGACGGACAGGAGAGCGGATCGTTCGAATCCATCTACAAGTTCCCGAACGGTGATGCCTCCAGCATCTTCGTCAACAATAATGCGCCCAACGCGATCACGCTCACGGATATGAAGAACCGCACCGCCACCGTCAACCTGGCGCAGAGCAACAAACTCAGCAACCGCTGTACCATCCACCTGATCAACAACCACCTGCAATACAACTGACCGCATCAATCATCCTTATGCCAGACATGAAAAAAAATATCATCAGGTTGCTTGGTTTGTTGCTTCTGACGGCCTTCTCGGTCGTGGATATCGAAGCACAGACCGTTGTATTGCGCGGAAAAGTCACAGACAAGGAAGGTAAGCCTGTTCAGGGAGCTTCTGTATCCGAACTGGATGCCGACGATCGCATAGTCAACGGCGCACAGACGGATGTGGCGGGCAATTTCGCCATCAAGAATCCCAATCTTGCCAAGAACCGCATCTCCGTCACCATCATCGGCTACAAGACCAATACCCAAAAGATCAACGGACGCAATGTTGTCAACGTAAAGCTCGAAGACCTTCAGGGGGATCTGGGCGAAGTGGTCATTACGGCCCGTCCGATGACCAACAATGGCATGATCAACATCCAGGAGAAAAACCTGACGACAGCCGTGGCGAAGATCGATGCCAAACAACTCGAAGAGATGCAGGCACCGAGCATCGACCAGGCCCTGCAGGGACGCCTCAGTGGTGTGGATATCACCGCCAGCAGTGGCGACCCCGGTGCGGCGATGAACATCCGTATCCGCGGGGTTTCATCGATCAACTCCACCGGTATTCCGATGATCGTACTCGACGGAATGCCTTATGATACCGAGATTCCAAGTGATTTCAACTTCGGTACGGCTGATGAACAGGGATATGCCCAGCTGCTCAACATCTCACCGGCCGACATCCTCAACATCACGGTGCTGAAGGATGCTGCTGCCACGGCGATCTGGGGATCGAGAGCCGCCAATGGTGTGCTTGTGATCAACACCAAACGGGGTGCGATCGGAAAGCCCTCCGTCAACTACACTTTCAAGGGATCCACATCCCTGGTGCCGGCGCCCCTGCCCCTGTTGAACGGCGACCAGTATTCCACTCTGATACCCGAAGCATTCACCAATCGCATTGGTACTTCTCTGAACACAACGCTCAACCGGGAGTTCAACTACGACCCCAATGATCCGTACTGGTATCATAATTACAGCAACAATACCAACTGGATCGATGAGATCTCCCGGACAGGTTACATCACCGATCACACACTCAGCCTGACAGGTGGTGGCGAAAAGGCCCGCTATTTCGCTTCCGTCGGGTATTTTGATCAGAAAGGTATCACCATAGGAACGGCCCTGAAGCGGATCAACACCCGCATCAACCTGGATTACAACGTCTCTGAACGGATCAAATTCTTCACCAGCTTCTCCTTCACACACTCCACGCAAGACCGAAACTATCTGGGTTCATCTGCCGCCAGTGGCGAATCCTCCATCAGGGGTATGGCATATATCAAGATGCCCAACATGAGCGTGTTCGAATACAACGACCTTGGTGAAGTTACCAGCAACTACTTTTCACCGGCCGCCAACATTCAGGGGCAGTATTCCAGGATCTACAATCCTGTGGCGATGGCCGACAAAGCCAAGTTTGGCGTACTGGGCGATCGCATCATCCCCCGATTCCAGGTGGATTACAGCATTGTGAAGGGCATTCTGAAAGCGACATTCGACGTACAGCTCGACATCAACAGCACCAAGAACAACAGCTTCCTGCCGCAAATCGCCACCGGACGTCCCAATACCGAGACCGTGGTGAACCGGGCATACGACGGAGATATCGATGCCTTCAGTGTCGGCACCAAAACCAGTTTGATCTACACGCCGAAATTCAAGAATAACCGACACGACCTGCAGGCGTTCATGAACATCCTGACCAACGACTACCGCGCCCAGTTTCAGGAAGTCATGACCTCCAATACGGCATCTTCGTTGTTGGTTGATCCTTCTGTGCCCTCCCGCACACAGAACAGTGAACTGCGCTCAGCTTCCGGTCTGAACCAGTCGCGTTCCGTCGGTGCGTTGGTCGGAGCGCAGTACAGCTTCGACGACAAATACCTGCTGAACGTCACCATGCGTGGCGATGGCCACTCACGTTTCGGTCCGAATTACCGCTACGGACTCTTCCCTTCGGTTTCATTCCGTTACCGCCTGTCGGAGGAGAAGTTCATGCAGCGCTTCAAAAAGATCGACGACCTCAGTCTTCGTGCGAGTTATGGCATCGCGGGCGAAGTGCCCCGGTATGATTATCTCTTCTACAACACGTACACGACCTACGACTATACCTATCTCGGACAAGCCGGCATCTATCCTTCCAGGATGGAGTTGAAGAACCTGCGTTGGCAGAAACTGCATGGTACCAACATCGGCTTCAACCTCAGCATGTATGGCGGAAGATTGAGGATGGATGGCGAGATCTACCGCAACCGTACGAAGGATCTGTTTTTCGATGGATTACAGATCGCATCGTACACGGGTTATAACTCCCTGTTCATGAACGTGGGTACCATGGACAACCAGGGATGGGAGATCGCCGTGTGGACGCTCCCCTACAAAACGAAAACCTTCACCATTGGTTTCGACTTCAACCTGTCGGCGAATCAGAACGTCATCCGTGAAATCTCTGAGTTCTATCCGAACCAGCGCGGTGATGTCACCAAGAACGGTGAATACCTGCGATTGCTGCAGATCAACAATCCCTTCGGATCCTTTTATGGATATAAATACAAGGGCGTGTATTCCGACAAGAATGCCACCATCGCCAAGGATGCAAAGGGCGGTCAGATCATCGGTCCGAACGGACAAGTCATCTACATGCGGTTCAACTATCCGCAGACTGATTATATCTTCCAACCGGGAGATGCGATGTATGAAGACATCAACAACGATGGCAACATCAATTACATGGATGTGGTCTACCTCGGTAACAGCAACCCCAAGCTGTCCGGTGGTTTCGGTCCGTCGCTCACCTGGAAGAATCTGAAGATCTCTACCTTCTTCAGCTTCCGTTGGGGGTATGATGTCATCAATGGTACGAAGATGAACACCACCAACATGTTCTATTTCGACAATCAGAGTACGGCGGTATTGCGTCGCTGGCGGAAGGCCGGAGACCAGACGGATGTGCCCCGCGCCTTGATCGCAGGTGGTTTCAACTGGCTGGGCAGTGACCGCTATGTGGAGGATGCATCCTATGTGAGGTTCCGTACCATCACCGCACGATATACCTTTCCCAAGAAGGTGTTGAGCCAATTGAAGATGAAATCGCTCAGTGGATACGTCACTGCAGAGAACCTGCTCACTTTCACAAAATATCTCGGTCAGGATCCGGAAGTATCCTTCCGTGGATCTGATCCTTTCCGCGTATCCTACGACTTTTCGATGACGCCTCCCGCACGTACCATCACCCTGGGCATTGTGGCCGGTTTATGATCAAAAACATGAGACAGATGAAAAAAGCTTTCATATACCTGATGGGCACCGTTATCCTCGCGGGGTCATCATCCTGCAACAAATACCTGGAGCTCCAGCCGCAGGACGGGATCATCAAAGAGGAATTCTGGAAAACGAAGGAACAGGTGCAGGCCTCCGTCATCGGTATTTATTCTTCGATGATGGAATACTCATCCGGTGGATATAATTCACAGGGTTACATCCCTTCGATGGCAGAACTCTTTTTCGTGTGGGGTGAGAGCCGTGCAGATAATGTGGCCACCGCCACGGCATCAAGCTTCGATGATATCGCTTTGACCACCATGAACGTGCAGCCGACGAATGTGAATGCCAACTGGCGCCCGTTCTATCGCACCATCAATTTCTGCAACACCTTGCTGGAAAAGGCACCTGAAGTGCTGACCAATGATAATACATTCACCCAGCGTCAGCTTGATATTTATATGAGTGAGGCACTCACGGTGCGCGCCCTCATGTATTTCTACCTGGTACGCACTTTCGGGGATGTGCCTTTGAAACTCGATGCCACCCTGAGTGATGAGAATATCACCCCGATTGAAAAATCTACACAGGCTCAGGTGCTTGACCAGATTATCGCTGACCTGAAAAAAGCGGAATCTCTGGCCGTCACATCGCATGGAAATGCGGAGCAGGATAAGGGTCGCATCACGCGGTATACCGTAAACTCGCTCTTGGCTGATGTGTATCTGTGGACGGATAAATACACGGAATGTGTGGCGGAATGTGACAAAGTGATCAACTCCGGTCGCTTCGGTCTCATCAGGGGCGCCACGGTCAACGGTCCTTCCATTGAATACAACGACAGCTGGTTCAATACACTTTACGCAGACGGAAATTCCAACGAAGGAATTTTTGAACTCCAATACAGCCAGCAGCGCTTGAACCCTTTCTTCACCATCTTTTCGCCCACGATTCCGGCTCGCCGCTGGGTGGCTGCGGCAGATCTTATGGAGCGGGTATTCAGTGTGGATATGACGAATCCTCAGAATTACGACATCCGTGGCGACCGGGCTTCTGTAAGCGCCGCGACATCCACCGTTTGGAAATATGTGGGCGCTTCGCCCAGTGTGCTTCGCACCATCGATCAGAGTTTCGCGCATTGGATTTTCTATCGTTATGCCGATATCCTCCTGATGAAGGCGGAGGCCCTGAATGAAAGCGGTAACGGACAGGGTGCGCTGAATCTGGTATATCAGGTCAGACAGCGTGCAAATGCATTGGTATCGACAGACCCAACGCCTTCACCAAGTGATAAGTTTGCCGTTCAGGATTTCATACTGGATGAGCGGGCCCGTGAATTTTGTTTCGAAGGGAAGCGCTGGTTCGATGTGCTTCGTAATGCGAAACGAAATAAATATGCACGCCTGCCCATCCTGTTGAATATGATCGCGCAGAGTGTACCATCCAACATGCAGCAATCAGCGCAGGCCAAGGCGAAGGATGTCAACAGCCATTACATGCCGATTTATCTGTATGAATTGCAGACGAACAAGAAACTGGTTCAGAATTCCTTTTACAAATAATTCATCCGCCATATGTCAAGGAAAATCATAGTCAGCGTACTCGCCTTCGCAATGGTGGCGGGACTCGTCACCATGAACGCCTGCAGAAAAATTGAGTTGGTGGAGACGACGACCGCAGACGTAAACATCGTTGGTTGGCTCGACAAGCAGCCGGACAGCTTCTCTCTGTTCCGGCAGATTTTGGAACGTACCGGAACCGCCCCATTCCTCAATGCCTACGGAGCCTACACTTGCTTTGCACCGGTGAACAGCGGCGTCAAGACTTATCTGACGAAAATCGGCGCAGCGTCTGTGGATGCTGCGGATCTGAATACGTTGAAAGACATGGTACGTCTGCACCTGCTTGAGGATACGGTCTATACCAATTCATTCACAGATGGTAAGCTTCCGGTCATTACGATGTTCGGTCAATTCCTGGTAACCTCCGTGGCAAATGTCGGCGGGGCATCCAGCTATCAGATCAACCGTCAGGCCCTGGTGCGCAATTCGAATATCCGCACGGGCAATGGCATCATACATGTGATCGACCAGGTCATGACACCGGCTGTGAAGACGATCGCCCAGCAACTGGAAGCGAATGCCAATTATTCCGTGTTCGTTCAGGCCATGAAAGAGACCGGTTATTTCGACAAACTAAATGTCGTGGATCCGAACCTTGCCAATCGTTGGATCACCGTGCTGGCGGAAAGCAATAAAGCGCTGGCAGACAATGGCTTCGCCAATTATGCCTCCCTCAAGGCCAAGTATTCCAAGACCGGAAATCCAAGACTGGCCACAGACAGCCTTAACATGTACGTCGCCTATCATATCACTTCCGGATTGAAATTCTTGGGGGATATCATCACGCAGACCACCCATGAAACCATGCTTCCACAGGAAGTCATCAGCATCAGGCTGGTCGAACAGGATATCCTGATCAATGAAGATGAATTCAACGGTGTCATTGAGAAAGGCGTACGCATCAACCGACCCGGCAGCGACAATGCTGCCACCAACGGGGTATGGCACGAAGCGGCAGGACATTACATGGTGAAATTCCGGAAACCCACGGCCCTGTTCTGGGATGTGTCCGCTTTCGAGGAGATCAAAAAGTTGCCCGCGTTTTACAAAAAAGCCAATTACAATTTCACCAGGGCCACCGAAGCCGATAAGCCGATCAAAGATCATTATTGGGGATGGGGTTCTCTTGCCGGCACCAATGTGCTCTCTTATACTTATTCTACCAGTAGCTCCATCACCAACTTCGCTTGTAACAATGATATCAATATGTTGCCGTTGGGACTGCCAAGTCGCCCGGTATGGTGGGAGATGAAGACGCCACCGGTCATCAAGGGTAAATACAAAGTGTGGATCTGTTATCGCGCGCAGAAGCAATCGAGCAGTTCCAATCAGCTCTGCCAGGTGGAAGTGAACGGTCAGCTGATGCAGCGCACGATGAACTTCACGGAAAACCGCCCGGCCGGAACAGATGCAGAACTCGAGGCGATCGGATGGAAGCGCTACATCGAGAATACGACCAATGTTTTTGCAGCTCGACAGGTGGGTGTCATAGAGTTCAAGACCACCCAGCAGCAAACGATCAGAATCACGCCGTTGGTGGGTACGCAGAACAACAATAACCTGGATATGATCCATTTCATCCCGATCGACGAGAACCAGATCCTCCCTCGTTTCCGTCCGGATGGCAGCATGATCTATTTCTAAACTAACCTGAACGCATAACCGAAGATGAAGCAATATAAATACAAGTCGTTGCGCGGTTTCGTACTGCTTGCTGCCGTGATGCTGTCCGCAGGCTGTACCAAGATGA
>JBEEMB010000223.1:0-2506 GCA_041167815.1 Bacteroidota bacterium
CCGATCATCCGGAAATAATCCTCACGGTTCGTGCCTACATTATCGTACGTACGGGAAGCCACATTCCGGTTGCTGTCGCTCGGATAGATGACCTGGGAGAAGATATCCTTCGAGTAATTCCTACCCAGCGCAAAGATGGGCTGGTCTGCGGCCGAGATGTTGATCTCATAATTTTGCGTGAACTGCGGACGCAGCCTGGGATTCCCGGTTTCATACAGGTACTGATCCACCACCCGGATGGACGGATTGAAGAGATCATAGGAAGGCCGCGTGATCGTGCGACGGTACACCAGGTACGACCGCAGCTCGAAACCCGCGATCGACGCCACTTTACGGCTCAGATAAGCAAAAGGGAACAGATCCGTCCGATGGATGGCGAATGATGTGTCCGTAGGCACCCGCTGTCGCCCCTCCATATTTGTATTCTCCAGCCGCACACCCGTCTTCAACAAAAAACCGGCGAAAGGCTTGGAGCCCTGCACATAGGCGGCATGGATATTCTCTGTGTAATCGTATTTAGATGTCCGCAATTTGTCCGGCACCACCACACCGGCCACGGTTCGCTCAAAGCGCGTATCATTGGCAAACCAGACGTTGGTCGACTTCACCCCGGCTTCCAGCGTGTACTTGCCCGGACGCTTACGGGTGTAATTAGACTCAAAGATGAAATTATACGGGGTATTGGAAACATCCCCGTTTTGATCCAATTCAAATACAATCGGCAATGAAAACCGGGTGAAGATATCCTGTTCGTTGCGTCCCGGATTATGACCGAAGGTGAGTAAGGTCTGCCAATCAGACCCCAGACTGTCGATCTTATATTTAAGATTGATGTCCTGGTTGAAACTGACACTCCGATTTCGGTTGCTTACATCATTGGCATTGGCTGATACGATCCTGGATGTACTGAGCTGTTCGATGACGGTCGGATTCCGGCTCGAATTTTCGGACCCACCCACACTGATACGGCTGTCAAAACCATATTCCCATTTGGGATGCGACCAATTCATGCCAAAACCCGTGAAGATGCTTCGGGCCGGCTGAAAGGTGCGCGCCGTCTGCCGTAATATCGAATCGGCTGATACCTGACGGGTGGAAGCGATGTCGTCGAAGCTTTCGCGTATGGATCCCTGAAGGTTGAGATAGGAACTCATCACCCCCTCGCTCCGGGATATGTTGAAGCCGACAAAACGATTACCATACACACCCTGGTTCATCCCGGCCGTGACACTACCGGTGATGCCTAACCGAATATTTTTCTTCAGGATGATGTTGACGATCCCACCCCCACCGGAAGCATCGAAACGTGCGGAAGGTGTCCGCATCAATTCGATCTTTTCCACGGCATTTGGCGGAAGACTTTTCAACAGCGTGGCGACATCCGCATTCGACATCTTCTGCTCACGTCCGTTGATATAGATTTTGGATGGAGAGGTGCTGCCCAGATAAATATTACCATCGGCATCGGTGAACACCCCGGGTATCTTCTCCATGATCTCATAGGCATTCGTCGAGGCGTTGGCCACCGGCTCCGGATCGACGATCGTCTTGTCATCCTCCTGCCGCATGAGCGGACGACGGGCCGTCACCACTATACCTGCCAGTGACTGAGGCGCGTATGCCATCACCAGATGGATCGATCTCGATGTGTCTGCGGATTTGATCTGTCGCTCCAGCGTGCGATATCCCTGAGCTTCCACCCGCAGACGGATTGCCGTTGCCGGCCTGCGCTGGAAAACAGCCACGCCCATACTGTCGGCCAGGAGCACACTGCTATCCCGCGCAGCACGGAAAACCGTGATGGTCGCATAACCCACCGGCTGACGGGCGCTATCGGTCAAAATTATCTCTAAAAGACCCTTCCGATCCTGGGCCAAAGTCGGTCCAAGTGTGGACAAAAAGAAAACAGAAAAAATGAAAAACGAGCGAACAACCTGCATCTCGACACAATCTTTGAAAAACCCCGGCACATGACCAAGGGGGCGCAAAGTTGCGAAGGATTACCGGATATTCTCGGAATGAAACGTTAAAAGGGACCAATGGCAGATATAAATGTCAGAGCGCAAGCAATTGGCGACGCAGCAGTCTGACCGGACCGATCAAACCCGCCGGTTGCAGCGGACTATCAGGCCGGTGATAATGCCACAACAGAAATCCCTTTCTTCCTTCCGAAGGCCGCGGCCGGCCTTCCAGGAACCAATCGGGAAATGCCTTCATGGCCCTCCCTAACTTTCCCCGGTCGGCTCCCCACTCAAAATCCGCAGGGGCACGCGCATCCCCGACCAACCGGTTCGACCAGTTGTTGGTCACGGAGATCTCCAGTTTATTCTCTCCCGGCTTCACAGCCCGGCTCAAGTCCATCCGCCAGGGCTGATGCCACAACACGCCAAGATCCACGCCGTTGAGTTTCACAGAAACGATATCATGCAGTTCTCCCATGTCCAACAAGGCCTGAGTTGCTCCGGCTTTCGGATCATCTGTCCAATCGAAGCGGGCAGTGTAAACA
>JBEEMB010000047.1:0-2652 GCA_041167815.1 Bacteroidota bacterium
TCGAGACATTCCCGGCAAAGATGCAGTTGCGGCAGTGGCACATCTCCATGAATTTCGAACGGAGGTCGAATGGCTCTTGCATGACAAGCCGGTGCGCCCATTCGACTATTACTATGATCAAATCGTATGTGTTGGCTCGCTCATGTCATCCGTGATTTTTGCTGCAGCAATGAAACACACAGGGTTCAAGGTACTTTGGACGGATGTGCGTGACATCATTCGGACAGATGATCAGTTCAGGGATGCGCGTATTGATGTGCCTTTCAGCTCACAACAGATGCTCCGGCTGATCAAACCGGCCATGGCCAAACATGATGTGATGGTCACACAGGGATCCGTCGGATCGACTGATGAAAATGAATCTACGACGTTGGGAGATGATGGCATCGAAAAAACAGTGTCGGTATTCGCATCTTGCCTGGATGCCAGGATCAAAAGCATCTGATGAGTCCCGACGTTGACTGTCAATAAATACAAACAACGGCCATCAAAAAAGCTTAAATAAATATAAGCAATCCGGGTAGTCAGGCATCACATCAAAGCACTACATACTCTCCTTTCGGGTTTATCGCGATGACCGGTAGCTTGCGGAACTGTTCGAAATAATCATAGGCCTTCTTGAGACGAAGTGCGAATGACTTCAATGATGGATCCTCCCGGGTGAGCCGCTCGAGGAATTCGACGCTTTTATGAACGGTGTACCTGACAGGATAAATATGAACGGGAATATAGTCCTGTCCGGCATTGTATGCATGCAGAGACAGGATGTACAGCTCTTCGATCTGCGGATCGGTGATGGGGATGCATCCCGTCGTTACACAACTTCCATGGATATAGATATCACGACCCGGCTGCAGGGAATCCGCCAACATTCTATCCGACGCATTGGGATAATTCAAACCCAGCGACAGATGGTAGGTACTGTTGTGCTTGAATTCATTGATGTAATAAAACCCTTCAGGCACCTGGAAGTCGCCTTCCATGCGCTTCGGCCCCAAGGTGCCGGCCAGGGCACATACACGATAGGTCTTGAATAATCTGAAGGGCTCGGCCATGGACTGACGCACCCATACTTCCATTTCACTGTCATATTTGAACGACCGGATGTAGATGTTTTTAGCAGGCCAGGTAAGGTTCTTGGCACGAAACTGGGTGCGTAGCGTGTCTTCCTTCCGCTTGAATACGTCAGACACCCGACCGAAGGATTTCTGGTAGTCGAGGAAGGAATTTTGGGCGAGTCCGTCACCCGCAGCCAGTATGAAAAGCAGGGCCGCGGGGACGGCGGTGCGAAGGTTGAGCATGGATCTGGTCTGGTCGGCGGTTTGTGGCCTGACCGTGCGCAAATATCGCGACTTAGACTGTTTCCTGAACCAAATCACCGGTGACTTTCGCCCGATAAATGTTAAAGATTGCCTCGAAGCTCCTGTTCCCGCTCGATGGCTTCAAAAAGTGCCTTGAAATTTCCCTTCCCGAAACTTTTAGCACCCTTCCGCTGGATGATTTCAAAGAAGATGGTCGGTCGATCCTCCACAGGCTTACTGAAAAGTTGCAGGAGGTATCCTTCCTCATCCCGGTCTACAAGAATTCCGAGCTCCTTGAGCGGGGTGACATCTTCATCGATCTGTCCCACTCTTTCCAATAAATCATCATAATAACTCGTAGGTACCTGAAGGAATTCCAATCCCCGTCGCTTCAATTCGGTGACAGTGGCCACGATATCGTTGGTGGCCATGGCGATGTGCTGCACGCCTTCCCCATCATGGAATTCGAGGTATTCTTCCACCTGGGATTTCCGACGGCCTTCCGCAGGCTCGTTGATCGGGAATTTAACATATCCATTTCCGTTGCTCATGACCTTGCTCATCAGGGCGGAATATTCTGTGGAGATGTCGCTGTCATCAAAGGTCAGGATGTTTCGGAAGCCCATCACTTCCTGGTAGAAACGGACCCAGTGATCCATTCGTCCCCATCCCACGTTACCGACGCAGTGGTCTACATGCAGAAGTCCTGCTTCCGGAGCCTGAAATTGTGTTTTCCATGGTCGGAAACCAGGAAGAAAAGTACCTTGATAATCCTTTCGTTCCACAAAGAGATGTACGGTGTCACCGAAAGTGCGGATGCCACTGACGATGCAATGTCCGTGTTCGTCTTGCAGCATTTCAGGTTCTTTGAAGGATACGGCACCACGTGATGTGGTTTCCTTCCATGCACTGACGGCGTCTGGCACCCTGATAGCCAGCGTTTGGACCGAGTCTCCATGCTTGTGCACGAATTCAGCGACGGGATGGCTGCTGCGCAGGGCGGTGGTGAGCACGATGGTGATCTTCTGCTGGCGCAGAACGTAGCTGACAAGATCCTTCCGACCGGTCTCGGGACCGGCATAGGCCAGTGGCTGGAAGCCTAATACAGAATGATAGAAATGGGCGGCCTGCTTGGCGTTACCCACGAAAAATTCAATATGGTCGGTACCCTCCAATGGGAGGAAATCGGCATACTGGGATGCCACGCTATGACGTGAAGTCTCCATGATAATGAAGTTTCGGTTCAGGAAAAATGTAAGTAGGAGCTGGGAAAAGGGCGCAGATACGCGCAGAATGGATCAGCCGCGTGAATCCATGGCGAGAACCTCCATCAGGAGGCAATAGGAACGTC
>JBEEMB010000293.1:0-3130 GCA_041167815.1 Bacteroidota bacterium
TATTCCGGCAATCTTGCCCTGAAGGAGGCGCCGGTAACGGTTACGGCCACCCGAAGTCAGAGATCGGTCGGCGGGCCACATGATTTTTTTTCGGAAGGGGATTATTGGTGGCCCAATCCGGTTCATGCGGACAGTCCATACATACAACGTGACGGGCTGACCAACCCCGACAATTTTCTCTATCATCGTCGGGCGATGGTGCGTTTCAGCCGTTTGATGGGGGATCTTGCCTCTGCCTGGCTGATTACAGGTGAAACCCGATATGTGCGTCATGCCATGCGCCATGCCCGTGCCTGGTTTTCCGATACAACCACCCGAATGAATCCTTCGCTGTTGTATGCCCAGGCGATCAAGGGGCGGGTGACGGGGCGTTCGATTGGTGTGATTGATATGATCCAGATGATGGAGGTGGCGCAATCCTTGCACGTCCTGCGAGATGCTGATGGCGTCGATGGGGATGTGATGGCCGATGCGCGTCGGTGGTTTTCAGATTACATTCAATGGGTGACCTCACATCCTTATGGTATTCAGGAAGCACAGGCAAAGAACAATCATGGGACCTGCTGGGTGATGCAGGTGGCGGTATTTGCCAGGTTTACCGACAACAAATATTGGATGGACAGTTGTCGCCGTCAGTTCAAGCAGGTGTTGCTTCCAGGTCAGCTCGACAGTGAGGGGCGCTTTCCATTGGAATTGGCACGGACCAAGCCATATGGGTATTCGTTGTTCAATCTGGATGCGATGTCAACCATTTGTCATGTGCTGACCACGGCTGAAGATGACTTGTGGGATTTTACATTGCCTGATGGCCGCACCATGCGTCGTGCGATCGAATTCATGTATCCTTATGTGGCAGACAAATCCCTTTGGCCGTACAAACAGGACGTCATGTATTGGCCATATTGGCCCGTTGCCCATCCCCATCTGCTGTTTTCGTATGTGCGTTACCGTGAGTCTTCCTGGTTGAAAACATGGAAGAGTCTGCCCAGGTTCCCACGGGTGGAGGAGGTGATTCGGAATTTGCCTGTTCGCCATCCTATATTGTGGATCGCACCTTGAAGTCGAAATCGTTTTCGAATTCTATCAATCATCAAGGGATTTATAATCGATATCTTGTATGTCTGAACCCAACAGACACATGATTAGAACCATATTCATTGCCTTGGCATCGGTTTCTTTCCTGCTGACGGCTTCGGCTGACAGCATGGCGCAAAAAAAGCGTCCGAATATTCTTTTCATCGCCATAGATGACCTAAAGCCGGAGATTGGCGCCTTCGGGAGTCGCATCGCCAAGACGCCCAACATTGACAAGTTGACGGCATCCGGCACGGCTTTCCTGTCAAACTATTGTCAACAGGCGGTTTGCGGACCGACGCGTGCGAGTCTCATGACGGGCATGCGGCCGGATCATACCAAGGTTTACAATATGGAGGTCAGAATGCGCGACCTCAATCCTGATATCCTGACCCTTCCGCAGCATCTGCGCGCCCAGGGGTATTCCACCCAGGGAATCGGCAAGGTTTACGATTCACGCTGTGTGGATGAGGATATCGATAAGCCATCCTGGAGTGTTCCGTATTACAAGACCGGTGATCGTTATTATGCCCGGGGATTTGCTGAGCCGGTGACCGGCCGTTATCAATCTGCGGCATCTCGTCAGGAGGCAGAGCGGCTCACGAAGGAGGCTCAGGCACAGGGGATGACCAAACCGCAGATACGTCAAATTCTTTTGGACAAGGTGAAGCCCTCGGTCGAGAATGCCGATGTGCCGGACAATGCATATAACGATGGGGCCAACGTGTTACAGGCGATCGACATTCTGGGAGGTCTCGCCAAACAGGACGGGCCTTTCTTCTTTGCGGTGGGATTGGCCAAACCACATCTGCCATTTGTCGCCCCAAAGAAATACTGGGATCTTTATCGCCGGGAAGATATGCCGGTTGCGAATTATCAGGAGATGTCAAAGGGCGGTGTTGATGTTTCGATGCATAATTCCGGGGAGATCCGTGCTTATACCGATATCGCCCCGTTGATTCGTCCCGAGACTGAAAAGCCTTATGGGGTGACGATTCCGGAGGACAAACAGCGTGAGTTGATCCACGGATATTACGCCGCCATCTCTTATACCGATGCAAATGTGGGTCGGTTGTTGAAAGCACTTGATTCGTTGGGATTGAGAGAAAATACAATTGTTGTGCTGTGGGGAGATCATGGTTGGCACCTGGGTGACCACAATCTCTGGTGCAAGCATTCCACCTTTGAGCAGGCCACGCGCACGCCGCTCATCATCTCGGCGCCCGGTATTCGCCCGTCCCAGACCCGCTCGCACTCAGAGTTTGTAGATATTTTTCCGACCTTATGTGAACTGACCGGATCTCCCATTCCAGCGCATTTGCATGGCAAGAGCCAGATGGCGGTCATGCAGGATCCGAGTAAAAAAGTAAAGGATTTCTCTGTGAGCCAGTATCCGCGTACGATCGCGAAGGGCACACCGTTGCCTGCCGGACACACATCCAATAAAGTGATGGGCTATGCGTTGCGCAGCGGTCGTTATCGTTACACGGTCTGGATGGGAAATGCCTGGAAAAGCGATATGCCTTTTGATGCTTCTGCACTCATTGGACGGGAGTTATATGATTACGAAACTGATCCGGAAGAGCGTGTCAACCTCGCGGGCCACAAGAACTACGAAAAGGCCCAGGCTGTTATGCATGAAAAGATGCTGGCTTATTTTTCAGAAGCGAGGTCCCGAGCCGTGGCTTTGAAGGTTACGTCTGTCGGTAGTTTAGGCCGTTGATACTTGTTGTCGTCATACATTTCCTTGTAATCTGTCTTGTGATCAATCACATGTAATGGTAAAATTTTCTTCAGTTCGTCCTCTTGTATTTGCTGCATTTCTATTGGTCGCAAATGCCGCAGATGCTGCTGTACGGTTGCCCCGGATTTTTTCTGATGGGATGGTGTTGCAACGGGGGAGGCCCGTACCGGTCTGGGGTTGGTCTGATCGGGATGAGACGGTTACGCTGTCATTCAATGGCAGTAGCCGTCAGGTAAAAGTGAAAAAGGGTGAAAAGTGGAAGGTCTTGTTACCCGAGCAATCGGCAGGCGGTCCATATTCGATGACCGTCAT
>JBEEMB010000360.1:0-4909 GCA_041167815.1 Bacteroidota bacterium
CATCAAACACTTGTATTTCTGTGTTTTCGCGTTGTCGGCATTGGTGTAACCGAAATATGAGGAAATTTCCGTCATGGATTTCTGGTGTACATAGAATGCCTCCAACAGGCTTTTGCAAGGCTCACCGATTTTTCCCATGGCGGCTTTCATGATCCCGTATTGGGCATTCAGCTTGTCATGGGCTTCGATGTCATCTTCCACCGCAATGGTCTCCTCCAGCATCTCCACCTGCGTTTCGAATCTGCGCAGATATTGTAGCTTTTTCAGCCATATCCTCCGGCAAACGGAGTATATGTATGTGCGTATCTGACAATTCAGTTCGAAATCGGCTGATTTCGATTTCTCAAATAGTACGATCAGACCTTCCTGGAAGACATCCCTCGCATCATCCTCCGATCCGTTGTTATGGATCACCAAATGTTGCACAAGGCTGTAGTTCTCTTTATAGATGGTCTGGATCGCTTCCTTGTCGTTCTGCGCCAGTGCTTTCAGGAGGATCTGGTCCCTTTCGGTTTTACTCACCTGTTATGATTGATACGTGTAGCTGGTCTTTTGTAACCCAAAGCAACGAAAAAAAAATTTTTCAATCACCTGGGTTACCTTGTTTCAGTTTCAGTATTAATCCATGAAACTCAACCAAACCTTTTTTAAAAACAAAGAAAATGAAGAAGATCCTCGCCATCCTCGCTATCGGATTCCTCGCTTCTTGCGGTTCCGGCGAAAAGACTGAAGCTGTTGACACTACTGCTGCTGCTGTTGATACAGCTGCTCCTGTTGCAGTTGACACCGCTGCTGCTGCTGTTGACACTGCCGCTGCTGCAGTTGACACTACCGCTGCTGCTAAGTAATTGACGAAAGGCTTTGCCTTACGTTGAAGCTGCCCCGTACTGCGGGGCAGCTCTTTTTTTGTCATACGGCTTTTCCGGGCTTTCAAGATTAACGCCCTGATTTCCGTCACCGAATCTTTGCTTGATTCGGTCTACCTTTACATAAATTATATTAGTACATGTCATTTGAATCGCTGGGCATCGGGGAAGAACTGCTGAAATCCATTACCTCCCTGGGCTTTACGGAGCCCACCCCCATTCAGCAGAAAGCTATCCCTGTACTCCTGGCCGGCACGAAGGATTTCGTCGGACTGGCATCAACAGGTACGGGCAAAACGGCCGCCTTTGGTCTCCCGCTCCTTCAGCTGGTCGATCCCTCGCTGCGTCACGCACAGGCCCTGGCCATCTGTCCGACACGCGAACTCTGCGTGCAGATCACCAAGGACCTCACCAACTACAGCAAACATTTATCCGGCATACAGGTGACGGCCGTTTACGGCGGTGCCTCCATCGGCGAACAAATCCGGGACCTCAGAAGAGGACCTCAAATTGTCGTAGCCACCCCCGGCCGTCTCATAGATCTGATCGAACGCAAAGCCATCCACCTGGAGAAAATCAGGTTTGTGGTGCTCGACGAAGCGGATGAAATGCTGAATATGGGATTCCGGGAGGATATTGAATTCATCCTTCAGAATACACCGGAGCGCGAAAGTGCCTGGCTTTTCAGCGCCACCATGCCCTCCGAAGTTCGTCAGGTCAGCAAACGCTTCATGAAGGAGCCTTTCGAGGTCAGCATCGGAAAAGTAAATGCCGCGAATGTCAATATCGATCATCAATATTATCTGACGCACGGTGTAAACCGTTACCAGACCATCAAACGCATCATTGATTTCAACCCGGGCATGTATGGCATCGTATTCACCCGGACAAAGATTGACGCCCAGACCGTCACAGAAAATCTGATCCGTGAAGGTTATGACATCGAAGCACTGCACGGTGATCTCACCCAGGCCCAACGTGACAAGGTCATGGGCCGGTTCCGCGAAAAAAGCCTTCAACTCCTCATTGCCACCGATGTGGCAGCGCGAGGCATTGATGTGACCGGCATCACCCATGTCATCAATTACGAACTTCCGGACGACCCGGAAGTGTACACCCACCGCGCAGGCAGAACCGGACGTGCCGGACGTAGCGGTATCTGTATCTCCCTGCTTACACAGCGCGAAGTCTTCCGGCTCCGCCAGATCGAGCGGATGATCAACAACAAGTTCCATCGGATGGATATCCCATCCGGTAAGGACGTCTGCCGTAAACAATTCTTCCACTTTATCGACAAACTGCTCGCAGCAGATATCAGTCACGGTGACTACGAGACCTACCTGCCGATGCTTCGCGAGAAATTCGCTCACGTCGAGAAGGAAGAAATCCTGCAGCGCGTGGCCGCACTTGAATTCGACCGCTTCCTGCAATACTACGAGAATGCCGCTGACCTGAACGTGCGTGAAGATCGTAGGGCTGAAAGACCAGGCAACCGTGCAGAAAAACCAAGCTACACGGATACCCGTGGCCGCTCGTTCGACAAACCAACCGGAAAAATGCGGAAACTGTTTGTCAACCTCGGTACCAAAGACGGTTTTTACAAAGCCAGTTTCCTGCAGTTCATCCTGGATATGAGCGATCTCTCCAAGGATGTACTGGGGAGGATTGATATGAAGGAAATGAACAGCTGGGTGGAGATTGACGGATCTGTGGCAGACCGGATGGTTAAGTCCATCGATGGTAAGAAATTCAAGGGACGTTTCATTCGGATGAACGATGCCGAATCAGGCGCTGGTAAGCCAATGAGACGCAAAGACTGACCGTTCATCTTCGATAATTAAATGTTTTCAAATAAAGACCTCCTTCTGTTGAAGGATATTCATGTCTTTTGAAAATTATTTGTTCAATAAATACTTGATTTGTATTTTTGTAAAACATGAATACAAACAAAGGATATCGCGGTTTTTATTTTTACGCCTTCTTTTTTGAAGGATGCCGGGATGTCTTGGGTTGAACAAATGAAATGAACTGATTCAACGATAAGAGATCCCGGCCGAAAGCCGGGATTTTTTTTTAAGTCAAATAGCCATGGCAAGTAAATCGGACACTAAAAAAACAAATGACAGCCAGCCGCCCATCCGGGTGGCCATCCAGGGATACGAGGGAAGTTTCCATCAGGAAGCCGCCCGGAAATTTTTGGGTAAGTCTGTGGAAGTCATACCCTGTGCGACCTTCCGGGAGGTTGTGCGGGTGGCATCTTCCAAAAAAGAGTCCGACGGTGGCGTCATGGCCATCGAAAACTCCATTGCCGGCAGCATCCTTCCCAATTACAATCTGCTTGGAAAATCCTCCCTTCGGATCGTAGGGGAAGTGTATTTGCAGATCCGTCAGCATTTGCTGGCCAATCATGGCGTGACATTGGAGGATATCCGGGAAGTGCATTCACATCCCATGGCCATCCAGCAGTGCCTGGATTTCCTTGATGGTCAGGGTTGGAAGCTGGTGGAAACAGAGGATACAGCCCTGAGTGCAAAATTCGTGCGCCAGCGGAAAAGCAAGCATGTTGCCGCCATCGCCAGTAAGCTGGCTGCTGAATTGTACGACCTGCAGCTACTGGCACCGAATATCCATACCATGAAAAACAACCATACCCGATTCCTGATCCTGGAGAGGGAACAGACCGCCCGGGTGGTGGAAGGTGCGGATAAGGCATCCGTCAATTTTCATACGGACCACTCCCGTGGCAGCCTCGCCAGGGTGTTGACGGCCATTGCAGATGGCGGAATCAATCTCAGCAAACTTCAGAGTTTCCCGATCCAGGGCAGTGATTTCAAATATAATTTTCACGCTGATCTGGAATTCGACAGCCTGGAACAGTTCGATCGTGTCTCAGAAAAGGTGCGCAGTCTGACCGATTCCTTCCGCATCCTGGGTGTATATAAAAAGGGTCAACTCAAATAATTCATATTCACATGATCTCCACCGCCAAACGACTCGAAGGCATCGGCGAATACTACTTCTCCCGAAAACTCAGGGAGATTGACGCCATGAACCGCGCAGGAAAGCAGGTCATCAACCTCGGCATCGGTAGCCCGGATCTGCCTCCTCATCCGGATGTCATCCGCGTGTTGCAGGAGGAGTCCGCCCGTGCGGATGTCCATGCCTATCAGTCGTACAAGGGATCCCCGATCTTTCGCAAGGCCGTCGCCGAGTGGTATGACCGCTGGTATGGGGTGACGTTGGATCCGGACAGTCAGATCCTCCCGCTCATCGGCAGTAAGGAAGGCATCATGCATATATGTATGACCTATCTGGATGAAGGAGATGTCGCCCTGGTGCCGAATCCCGGCTATCCGACATACCGGAGCGCCGTCAGCCTCGCCGGCGGAACGCTTTCTGAATATCATCTCCGGGAGGATGCACACTGGTTCCCGGATTTTGAGGAACTGGAGCAGGAGATGGAAGACAGGGTTTCCGACGGAACCATCGACCGGGTGAAACTCATGTTCGTTAACTATCCGCACATGCCTACCGGCAAGTTGCCGGAGCGGCGGATGTTGGAGCGTTTGCTCGATTTCGCACGCAGGTATCGGATATTGGTGGTTCATGACAATCCTTACAGCTTCATCCTGAATGATCATCCGATGAGTCTGCTTTCGTTGCCCGGAGCAGATGAACTGGTGCTCGAACTCAATTCCCTCAGTAAGTCGCAGAATATGGCAGGCTGGCGGGTTGGTATGCTTTGTGGTTCCGCTCAACGGATCGATGAAGTGCTTCGATTCAAAAGCAATATGGACAGTGGCATGTTCCTGCCGGTGCAGCTCGCAGCTGCCAGGGCGTTGTCGTTGGGCAAGGAATGGTACGATGGTGTGAATGAGGTTTACCGCACCCGTCAACATGAAGCCTTCAGACTGCTTGATCTCATAGGATGTGTGTATGAACAGGATCAGGCTGGCATGTTTGTTTGGGCACGGGTGCCCGAGCGCTATGCCGACGGTTTTGCTCTGAGCGATGAAATACTGCAGGGAGCGAATGTATTCCTG
>JBEEMB010000012.1:0-2709 GCA_041167815.1 Bacteroidota bacterium
CAATAACTTCACCGAGTCAGATACACTCCTTCAACGCAGGGATGATCGTCATTTGACCAATCCGGTGGGGAATGAATCGGTACTGTTGAACCTAGATACGGGCGATTATCTGGGCCTGAACAATGTGGCTGCCTTTATCTGGAGATTGTTGGAGCACCCGATCCGCCTGTCTGAATTGGAGCGGGAGTTGTTGTCTGCATTCGATATTGATATCAATACCTGCCGGGAAGAAACCAGGGCTTTTTTGCACCGGCTTGAATCGCTGGGACTATTGGTCTATCCGTTTCCTCAAGAAAGATGACATGGAGATGATCAAAAAAATAAAATCTTTCATGCGGCAGCCTGTCAACGTTCAGATGCTATGCCTTCAGGCTACAATCGTGTCCCTGTTAGTCTGGATTGCCATGACCCTGCTGCCATTTCGCTGGTGGGGCCGCTGGCAGGGAGAAACCCGAATGGATACGCCCGAAGATCCCGATCCCCAATCCCTCGCATTCAGGAAGGATCTTACCCAGGCGCTAACCATCACCGCCGGATATATGCCTGTGCTCAGACGGTGTTATATCCGGGCGTTGACCGGTAAAATCCTGTTGTCCCGAAAAGGTATTCAGGGAACACTGTATATCGGGTTTCGAACCTTTGATAATGGAAAGTTCGAAGGTCATGCCTGGCTGAGAGCCCATGATACCTGGATCACCGGGGCTGAGCGCCGAACCGATTTCTCTGTACACGGGATATATTCCTAGTAACACATGACTGGTATCAGACCGACTTTCCAATCCATGCAAATCCGATAGCATGAGTACGATCTTCGGTGCATTCGATAGATCTGGTCGGCCCATATCGCCTGAGACCGCAGTCAATATGCGCTCCGCCATGCGACATTGGAAGCCGGATGCCGAAGGGATGTTGCTGGATGGCGACCACTTGTTGGGCCAATGTCTTTTATTTACACAATCCAGTCTGGCCAAGCGAGACACGGGTCTATTCACCATCGGCGAACGTGCCATCGTTGCCGATGCCCGGATCCATAACCGAAAAAACCTGCTGGACCAGCTTGAAAAATCAGGGGATAGACCCTCCGGAGATGCGCATGACGACGAGCTGATACTCAGGTGGTACCTGGCTAAGGGATGGCAGGGGCTTGATCAAATAATAGGAGATTTCAGTCTGGCCATCTTCGATGGGCGTACACGGGAGCTCATACTTGCACGAGATGCATTCGGTGTGAGACCGCTTTATTGGATGGATCGCCACGGACATATGGTGTTTGCATCCGAACCTCGGGGGATCCTGGCTCATCCCATGGCAGAACCGGATATCGATCAGGATTTCATCGTGCGTTTGTTGGCCGGCCTGCCCCCAGACCCGGCATCCAGTTTTCATAAGCATATTCGCATACTTCCACCGGGGCACATGCTACGAATCGGTGCAGATTCAATTTCCCTGCACCGCTATGTTGAGCCCCGTATTCCTCAGCGTATGCATCGGTTGTCTGCCATCGAGGCACAAACAGGTTTTCGATCGATATTGACAGAAGCAGTGCGTTGCCGAATCGAAGGTACAGACACCATTGGTGCTGAACTCAGTGGTGGACTCGATTCTTCAGCCATCACCTGTCTGGCCGCCCAATTGATGCCGGACCCAGAAAAGCTGCATGTATTTTCTAATGTCTTACCCGTTGATCATCCACCCGAACTGCAGGATGAATCCCGATATATGGATGATGTGATCGCTCACGCAGGAATCCGTCATGTGCATCGGATTTCGGAAAGCGGAATGATCGATTTCAGAAATGCGCTTGACTTTGATCTTGAGATCAATGGAGGCGTCGAATATCAATCAGGCATGTGGCTCGAGCCTTTCAGGCGCCGCATGGAATCAAAGGATATTCGTGTTGTTCTCTCCGGATTCATGGGTGACCATGTCGTCTCACATTCTGGTCGGAACTATTGGACTGATCTGGCAGATGAAGGATATCCTTTGCGTTTCATTGCCCATAGTCTGAGGCATCGACGGATTGACATTTTGTTTGGTAAGGCTTCAAAAAGGATATTGCCGGATTCCTGGTTGGATTTAATAAACAGGATGCGTTCCGGTTCTCCGATATTCGATTCATATCTAAGGAAAAATGTCGCTATCCCGGACATTGTTCCACATCGTCCATCAAAGGGGGCGTTTCCTTACAAGCAACACTTGCGTTGGGCGGTCATGTGTCCACAGGCAGCCAGGAGATTACAAACCGAGGCATTGTATGGGATAAAGCATCGCCTCATGCCCACCTATCCATTGGCTGATATCCGGCTGGTAGAATGGCTGCTGTCCGTGCCCGTTTCTTTGATAGCTCATCCAAAAATCAGTCGTTTCCTTTTTCGTCAAAGTATGGAAGGCATACTGCCGGAATCTGTTCGATCACGCATGGATAAGGATATTCCCGCCGGTATCTATTTGATCGAAGAGCACAGGCGCATGAATGACGAACTTCGGAAATGGGTGATGAGTTTCATGCAACAGAAAGAGCATCCCCTCCTTGAATTGGTAGATTTTGACATGATTCTGGCAAATCTTGATCCAACAAAAAATAAACACACATGGCAGGGGCGTTTTTATCCCGAAATGCGATTAAATGTGCAGGCATATTTAAGGTATGCAGAAAAGACCATGAGAGGTTGATGGACGGTCAAAATGACCTGTTGTGATTGGCCGAAA
>JBEEMB010000185.1:0-4766 GCA_041167815.1 Bacteroidota bacterium
GGCGCTACCGCCCCTTCGTACACGCTCAGTCTCGTATCCGGAATCACGAGATTGGGATCGATGCCCAGCACCTGAGAAAAACCCTCACAGACCGGGCAGGCCCCGTAAGGATTGTTGAAAGAAAAGAGGTTGGGCACGGGCTCCTCGAAACGGATGCCATCAAGCTCGAATCTTTGTGAAAAATGAAGCAACTGCGACTCATCCACCTGAAGATAGAGATCGCCCTCTCCTTCATAAAAGGCCGTGCCGACAGAGTCTGCTATCCGATGGAGATCATCTTCCTCAAATGCACGAACCACAAGTCTGTCAACCAGCACGTAAGTGTCGCGCGTCGGTGTCCAATCCTCCATTGACTGTAGATCCTCTATGCGTGTCAATCCCTTCGCATGCATGTCGTAGATCCTGGAGAAGCCCTTCTGCATCAGGATGCCCAGCTCTTCAGCCGGAACCCTGCCGGCACCGGTCCGAAATGGAACAAGCAAGTAGACTTTCGTGCCTTCAGGGAGGTTGCTGATGGCCCGAACCACATCGGTCACATCATCCTTACGCACCTCCCGGCCGGATACCGGGGAAATGGTTCGGCCTACCCTGGCGAAGAGCAGCCTGAGATAATCGTAAATCTCCGTCATGGATCCCACCGTGGAACGAGGCGTACGGGTGATCACTTTCTGCTCGATGGCGATGGCCGGGCACAATCCATGTATATGATCCACATCGGGTTTGTCCATCCGCATGAGGAACTGGCGGGCATAGGCACTCAGGCTCTCTGCATACCTTCTTTGGCCTTCTGCGTATAAAGTGTCGATGGTAAGTGAGGACTTTCCCGAACCGGAAACACCCGTAACCACGATGAATTTTCCCCTGGGTATTTCTACGTGCACATTTCGCAGGTTGTGTACCCTCGCCCCATGAATCACGATCCCCTCACTTACGGTGCTCTTTCCGGCTTTCCGGCCTCGTCCCTTGCTGGTAGCGGTTTTCGCCATTTTTTATCGATTCTATTCGTGTCTAGTAAATCTACGCGTTCGATCAAAGTGATTTTACGTATCGCCTGAAACCCTTTACTGTCGTGGCTTTCAGCATTTTCAAACAGGCTCGAAAAATGATGAAAATATAAGCAGAAAAAATTTTGACGCTTCGATTTAACATTTATTTTCGTCATCCAATATCCTGAAAAACAGCACGAAATCGGATCTGAAGCACTCAACGGAAACGATTCAACTGACCTCCGGATAACGGACACTGAAATCCAAAAACCTGCCAAAAACCAAATTGTCCATGCGCGCGCTCACTCAATTGACCGATCAGCAACTGATTCATCTTTTCATCGACGGGAAATCCGAAGCCCTTGAAATGATTTTCAATCGCCACAAGGAAAAAATCTTTACCTCCATCTTTCTGCTGGTAAAAGACAAGTATGTGGCCGAGGACATTTTCCAGGACGTATTCATACGTGTGATTGATACCGTGCGCAGTGGTAGATATACAGAAGAAGGAAAATTCCTGCCCTGGGCGATGCGTATTGCCCACAACCTATGTGTGGATCACTTCCGGAAGGTGAAGCGTACGCCCACCGTTCGCAGCAGTGAAGACCAGGATATCTTCGAGATGCTCAATTTGAGCGAAGAAGGCATCGACAGGAAAGTGATGCAGCGCCAAAGCCACGACCGCATCCGCCGGATGATCGAAATGCTCCCGGCAGACCAGCGTGAGGTCATCATCTTGAGGCATTATGCCGAACTCAGCTTCAAAGAAATTGCAGCGCTCACCGACTGTAGCATCAACACCGCACTGGGCCGCATGCGCTATGGCCTGATCAACCTACGCAAGATGATGAACGAAAAGAAGATCTCCCTCTAAATGTATATATGACGCAGGCGATGGCTCAACCGGGTCATTGCCTGCGGCAGATTCAAGCTGTCAATGAGCTGATGGGATCTTTCAGGCTCTGAAACTCCTCGTCGATCAGGAAATGCCGAAGAGCGAACGGAAGACATCCAGTCCGTCTGTATTTCCCAACTCCGGACTGCAGGCACGCTCGGGGTGCGGCATCATCCCAAAGACATTTCTGCCCGCATTGCAAATACCCGCAATGTTGCGAGACGCTCCGTTCGGATTGGCTTCGCCCCCTTCATTACCCAGTTCATCGCAATACCGATAGATAACCTGTCCCTGGGCTTCCAATGCGTCCAATGTGGCTGCATCCGCATGATAACGCCCCTCACCATGTGCTACGGGAATCATGTGGACCCCACCTTCCGCCCCCTTGATATGGACATTCCGGCAAACAAACTGCATCTGGGCATTCCTGAGCAATACACCCGGCAACAGTCCTGATTCGCACAGGATCTGGAAACCGTTGCAAACACCCAGCACTTTACCCCCGCGTTCCGCGAAAGCGATGACAGACTGCATCATCGGGCTGAAACGTGCAATAGCACCACACCGGAGGTAGTCTCCAAAAGAGAAACCACCCGGCAGTACAATGCAGTCGTCCGTATTGAAGGCCGACAGATCCCGGTCCTTATGCCATAATTCAATTACTTCCTGACCCAGGTCGTTTCTAAGCGCCCAAATCATATCTCGGTCGCAATTCGACCCGGGAAACACCACTACCCCGAATTTCATGTGATGATCGTTTTTTCGAAGCCTCAAAGGTACGTCTACTTGTTCAGAACAAGGTAATTCCAACCGATGATGGCAAAAATGGTCATGATATGCAGCAACCTGGCCATCCATGGGCGACCGGCATGTTCATAAACAACGGAATGAAATGCAGCAATCGGGATGAAAGCGAGAAATAAAGACCCGAAACCTGTCCCGCCGCCCCAGAAAGAAATCAGCAAACCCAAAGCGAGATAAGCGTACAGCAAGGTCCATATCTTGCGATTGCGGATCAACATCCGGGGGATTTGTTGATTCAGCGCCACCACTCCCCATAGAAAAGGCAACACGATCATAACCAAAGACACCCATGCCATTGGTTGCATCTCCGGTGACGGCCAGCTGAGATGCATGCCGGGCGTCACATCAATGCTGCCCCAACGCGATGAAAGATATACCCAGGAAAGAAAAAAGTAAAAGGGCATCAGCAAACCCATCAACGCAGAAACCCAGTCACGAAACCTCGGAGTCCCCATGATCGCCGGTGCTATGAAAATAAATAAACCGAACATGATCGATGGGAAATGAATCAGGGCCGCCAATCCCGTCAGTACGCCCGCGTTGAAGATGATATCACCCGGCCGCCGGGCGTTGAAGATACGATTCATATCTCCCCAGACACGTAACAGCAAGGTGGCACTCAGCATGATCGCAGATAACCGCCACCATTCAGGCAACAGGGCCGTCACCAGCAGGTAAGTCATCGCCGGCAAAAACCCGGTCCGGGAAAGAAGCTTGTCTTTCTCCATCTGCGCATTCAGCATCAGCGCCTGCAGGAAGACGATCACATATCCAATCAAAGGAAAAAAAACCGGGGAGGAACTGAAAGTTCGCGTGATGCCGCTGGCGAGCAGATCATACAAGTATCCATCCCCCCTTGTACGCAAGGGTGTTTGAGGCGAAAGAAACGCCGCTGAACGGAGGGCCAGTCCATAGAAAAACAGGAGTACTACGGTAAGTGGATGCTGGCTTCTGAATAATCCAATCATGGGAAGGCTTAGAAGTCCAGCTTCGCGAAACAAATATAATTGCGATTCATACAGGGAATAACCAATTCCCGGGCACCCGTCTGCTTTCCATACTTCGGCATGAACTCATAGTTCCGGTCAAGTCCTTTGAGCGTGGGGTCACGTTTCATCCGACCCTCGGCATTCAGCGTCACACTGTTAAGGATCTGCTCCCGGCGTTCCAGCTGATTGAAGAGAAAGCGGATTTCACTGCCGGTATTGAATAATAAATATGACAACAGGATGTCTGAGTTATCATCAAATTGTTTCTTGCGCACCACATTGCTCCATTGGAGTTTTCCATCAGGATTGAAATAGAAGACCATGACGTTCTCTGAAACATGGCGCACCAGCGTATTGCTGCCCCACCTGTTCCAGGGATCCGCCCAACGCCATTGGTTGAAAGAAGAGTAAGGAGAAAAATAATAATTGTAAGGCATCATGCCCATCCCCCCATACAGGTAATCAAACCTGTTCCAACCGCCGGATCTTGAACTGGTATAATAAAGCTCGCCGATGACAGCGAAGCCGCCATCGCGGGTGGGGATGACCTGACGGATGAAATAATCATTAAAGGCCATCTTCAGAGAAGTATTGTCTGAACGGGCATCAGACCGCAGGGTGTCATTGAACGGAAAACGATAAGCGGCATGTTGCCTGTTCGTCTGCTTGTCCCAGATCATACTCATCAGCCCATCGATGTTTCCGCGCTTCTGGGCATAGTAGAATGATGTCAGCAGGAATCTTTTATTGAAATTATCCGCCTTTATTTTTACTTCGTCCAGCACAAAGTCGCGCAAGGGGATTTCACTGATGACCAGCGTATCCTCGGCCGCCTTCTTGACGATGAGATGGAAACGGGTGATGTAGTCATGATTGCCCGACTGGGTACTGCTGCCAAAAGCCATGTCTCCATCGTTATCCAGCACGAAATCGTTGAAAATCCCATCCCTGGGCTGCGGGGGTGTTACCACCACACTTTTGCGCAGGAGGTTGAGATCGCGATCATAAAGCATCGAAGTCAGCACAAAAATCCGCTCCATGCGTCGGCTCATCTTGTACACCATGATCCGCTGCTTGTTCTCGCTGTAGATC
>JBEEMB010000207.1:0-2773 GCA_041167815.1 Bacteroidota bacterium
GCGGAATTCGGCATCGAACTATATGGTCTCGGACACCCCTACCAGGGCATCGTACATGTCATCGGACCGGAACTGGGTGTCACCCAGCCCGGCATGACCATTGTATGTGGCGACAGCCATACTTCCACCCATGGCGCCTTTGGTACCATCGCCTTCGGAATCGGAACCTCTGAAGTGGAAATGGTGCTCACCACCCAGTGCCTGCTCCAGTCTCGTCCCAAACTCATGCGTATCAACGTCGAAGGCGATCTAAGACCGGGCGTGCTTTCGAAAGACATCATCCTGCATATCATCTCTCTGCTTTCCGCCAGTGGCGCTACAGGTTATTTCGTGGAGTATGCCGGTTCGGCCATCCGCAGCCTCAGTATGGAAGGCCGGATGACCATCTGCAACATGAGCATCGAGATGGGTGCACGTGGTGGACTCATCGCTCCCGATGAAACCACCTTCGCTTACATGAAAGGAAGACAATTCGCGCCGGCAGGTGAAGCATGGGATAAGGCACTAGCTTATTGGCAAACCCTGCAGTCGGACGATGACGCAACGTTCGACCTGGAAATAAATATAAATGCAGCGGATATTGAACCGATGGTTACCTACGGTACTAACCCCGGTATGGGCATCGGTGTTTCTCAACACATCCCCACTCAATCATCCCTCCCGGAAAACGAGCAGGCCAACTTCGCAAAGGCGCTGCAATACATGGGCCTGAAAGATGGACAACCCATCAAAGGCCAGCCGGTGGATTATGTATTCATTGGAAGCTGTACCAATTCCCGCATCGAAGACTTGCGTCTTGTGGCTGATTTCGTGAAAGGCAGAAAGAAGGCCGACAACGTGGAAGTGTGGATCGTACCAGGGAGCAAGCAGGTCGAACAGGCCGCTCTTGCCGAAGGACTTGACCAGGTATTCGAGGCAGCAGGCTTCATGCTGCGCCAGCCAGGATGCTCCGCCTGCCTGGGGATGAATGAAGATAAAATTCCCGCAGGTAAATATTGCATCAGCACCAGCAACAGAAACTTCGAAGGACGCCAGGGACCAAATGCACGGACACTGCTCGCAAGTCCGCTGACCGCTGCCGTAGCTGCCGTCACAGGTCACGTCGGAGACATCCGCGAGTTCATCTGAAAAACAAATATGAACGGCCCAAGTGGCCATAGAAAATAAATACATGCAACAGATCAATTCACGTGCGGTGCCCGTCAGGATCGAGAATATCGATACCGACCAGATCATCCCCGCCCGTTTCCTGAAAGCCACCAACCGCGAAGGTTTTGGAAAGAACCTGTTCCGCGACTGGAGATACGAAAATGATGATGAAAACCAACCCAAATCCGACTTCCCGCTGAACGATGCAAAATGGTCTGGCACCATCCTCGTAGCCGGAAAGAATTTCGGCTGCGGTTCCAGCCGCGAACACGCTGCATGGGCCATCAAGGATGCAGGTTTCGAAGTTGTCGTGAGCAGTTTTTTTGCAGATATTTTCCGCAACAACGCCCTCAATAATTTCCTGTTGCCCGTGCAGGTCAGCGAACCATTCCTGCAGCAGATCTTCGAAGCCATCGAAGCCGATCCTGCTACGGAACTCGCCGTTGACCTGCCCGCACAATCTATCATCATCACCAACACAGGTGCCGCTGAATCTTTCGATATCAATCCATATAAAAAGACCTGTCTGATCAATGGATACGACGATATCGATTATCTGATCAATATGATGCCGGAAATCGATGCATTCGAAGCAAGCCGCGCCGCACATTGAGGAATAGGACACCCAAAAAAAATCATCCAAACACCAACATACATGGATAAAAAGATTGCAGTCATCATGGGCGACGGGATCGGTCCCGAAGTGACCGGCCAGTCCATCCGCGTCCTGGAAGCCATTGGTCAACGGTTCGGTCACAGTTTCAGCTTCGAGCACGCACTCATGGGTGCCGTGGCCATCGATGAAACCGGAGATCCGCTTCCTCAGGAAACACTCGACATCTGCCGTCGCTCAGATGCCATCCTCTTCGGCGCCATCGGTCACCCCAAATACGACAATGACCCCAATGCGAAAGTCAGACCCGAACAAGGACTGCTGCGCATCAGAAAGGAACTCGGCCTGTTCGCCAACATACGGCCGGTGAACACCTACGCGGCGTTGGAACATCTCGCACCACTGAAGGCTGAAAAACTCGCCGGTGTTGATTTCATCATCTTCCGCGAACTCACCGGAGGTATCTATTTCGGAGAAAAGGAGAAGGATGAAGCCCTGACCTTTGCATCAGACAAGTGCGTCTATCAACGACATGAGATCGAACGCATCGCACGCCTGGCGTTCCAATATGCCAACATCCGAAGGAAAAAACTTACCCTGGTGGATAAGGCCAACGTGCTTGAAACCTCCCGCCTCTGGCGCAAGATCGTACAGGAAATCGCCGCTGAATTCCCGGACGTCACCACAGAATATATGTTCGTGGACAATGCGGCAATGCAGATCATTGTCAACCCCAAACAGTTCGACGTGATGCTCACAGAGAATATGTTCGGAGATATCCTAAGCGATGAAGCATCCGTACTCAGCGGATCCCTCGGACTGCTGCCTTCCTCATCCATTGGTGGTGAGGCCGCCCTCTTCGAACCCATCCACGGTTCTTATCCCCAGGCCGCAGGCATGGACATCGCCAACCCGATAGGCTCCATCCTCTCTGCCGCCATGATGCTTGAGCATTTCAGCATGCACGAAGAAGCAGCCAGCGTGCGCAATGCCGTGGAATGGACGCTGCAA
>JBEEMB010000225.1:0-7776 GCA_041167815.1 Bacteroidota bacterium
CGGGTGGACTGGAGCAATTCATATTCTTCCTTGCTACCGACAATCATGTTTTCGAATTCTCTCAGACCGGTACCTGCCGGGATCGGATGACCCGTGATAACGTTTTCTTTCAGACCCATCATATCATCGCACTTACCCTGGATTGCCGCAGATGACAACACCTTCGTTGTTTCCTGGAAGGATGCGGCTGAAATCCAACTCTGCGTACCCAAGGACGCCTTGGTGATACCCAACAGCACAGGCCTTGATGTGGCAGGTTGTGCGTCTTCGAATTCAACCAATCGCTTGTCAGCCCGACGAAGGATGGAGTTCTCCTCTCTCAATTCACGCAAGCTAACAATTTGGCCTGCTTTCATGCGGGTGGAATCCCCTGGTTCTGTAACCAGCTTCTTGTCGAAGATCCGGTCATTCTCCTCATTGAAATCAATACGATCTTCCAAATCACCTTCCAGGAAACGGGTGTTGCCCGGATCAACGATCTCAACCTTCTTCATCATCTGACGAACGATGACTTCGATATGCTTGTCGTTCAAACGCACACCCTGCAGGCGATAAACCTCCTGAATCTCGTTCACCACGTATTCCTGAACCGCGAAAGGCCCTTTGATCGCGAGGATGTCACTCGGCGCAATCTGACCGTCAGACAGCGGAGTACCTGCTTTAATGAAGTCGCCATCCTGTGCAAGGATCTGACGCGACATCGGCACAAGATATTTCTTCTCCATGCCATCTTTGGCACGAACGATGATCTCACGGTTTCCGCGCTTCACAGCACCGAAGGCAATCACACCATCGATCTCCGTAACAACAGCAGGGTTGCCCGGATTCCTGGCCTCGAACAGTTCAGTTACACGAGGCAGACCACCGGTGATATCTCTCAGTTTACCAAGGATACGCGGGATCTTAACCAACACCTCACCCGCTTTGACATTTGCACCTTCTTCGGTGAAGATATGCGCGCCTACCGGCAGGTTGTATTGTTTGATGTCCTTACCATTGATGTTAATGCTGGCCAGACGGGTGCGGTCCTTTGTTTCGATGACCACCTTTTCGCGGTGTCCAGTCTGCTCATCAGCCTCTTCACGGTAGGTGACACCCTCTATCACATTCTCAAATTCAACGATACCCGCCTGTTCGGCGATGATAACGTTATTATAAGGATCCCAGGTGCAAACAACGTCACCCTTGGATACATGCTGTCCTTCTTTAACCAGGAGCGTTGAACCGTAAGGCAGGTTATTGGTGATAAGGAGACGATCATTTTTCAGATCCATAATCCTCATCTCACCCGTACGGCCGATAACGATATCAACTTCCGTTCCTTCGTGATTCCTTGATTTTACAGTACGCAGAGTGTCGAACTGAACCGTTCCGTCGAATTTGGCAAGCAACTGGGATTCAACGGATGCAGATCCTGCCACACCACCCACGTGGAAGGTACGGAGGGTAAGCTGTGTTCCAGGTTCACCGATCGACTGTGCAGCGATGATACCTACCGCGTCACCACGCTGGGTAACTTGTCCGGATGCCAGATTGAGACCATAGCACCTCACACATACACCACGCTTGCTTTCGCAGGTAAGTACGGAACGTATCTCAACGGTTTCAATACCACTGTCATCAATACGCTTGGCGATGTCTTCATCAATCAGCTCCCCTGCAGAAACAAGCAGTTCCTCTGTCAGTGGATGATACACGTCATGAAGCGATGTACGTCCCTGTATACGGTCGACCAGTGGTTCAACGATATCCTCATTGTCTTTGAGGGCGCTGATGGCGATGCCACGAAGTGTATCGCAATCCTCTTCTGTGATGACCACATCCTGCGCCACATCCACCAGACGACGGGTCAGGTAACCTGCATCCGCCGTTTTGAGGGCTGTATCCGCCAGACCCTTACGGGCACCGTGTGTGGAAATAAAGTATTCCAATACGCTCAGACCATTCTTGAAGTTTGCCAGGATCGGGTTCTCAATGATCTCTGATCCCGTAGAACCACTCTTTCGAGGCTTCGCCATCAGACCCCGGAGACCGGCAAGCTGCTTAACCTGTTGCTTGGAACCACGGGCACCGGAATCCAACATCATATAAACAGAGTTGAAGCCCTGCTTATCTGAGGCCATGGACTGGATAAGCAATTCCGTGACCTTCATATCCACCCTAGACCAGATATCAATGATCTGGTTGTATCGCTCGTTATAGGTGATGATACCCATGTTGTAGTTGTCCCACACCTCCTGTACTTCACCGGCAGCCTGCTCGATCATCACTTCACGCATCTCAGGAACCACCAGGTCCTCGATGTTGAAGGACAATCCACCACGGAATGCCGTGCGGAAACCGAGCTCCTTGATGGCATCAAGGAATCGGGCTGTCGTTGGGACATCGGTAATCTTGATGATGTTACCAATGATCTCACGGAGGTTCTTCTTCGTGAGCAGAGAATCCACAAATCCGACCTTGGCAGGAACCGTTTGGTTGAAGATGACACGACCCACGGTCGTTTCTTTCAACTGGATGCGGATAGAACCATCTTCCTGACGAACAGGCACCTTTACCTTTATGAAGGCATGCAGGTCAACCCGGTTTTCGTTGTGTGCAATAATCACCTCTTCAGGACTGTAAAAGGCCATACCCTCACCGCGGATGATTTCGTCACCCATGGTGCGCTTGCCCTTCGTCAGATAATACAGACCGAGTACCATGTCCTGTGAAGGCAGGGTGATCGGCGTACCGTTCTGAGGGTTCAATATGTTATGGGAGGCCAGCATCAGCAGCTGGGCCTCAAGTATGGCGGCATGGCTGAGCGGTACGTGAACAGCCATCTGGTCACCGTCAAAGTCAGCGTTGAAAGACGAACACACCAAAGGGTGAAGCTGAATGGCTTTACCTTCTACCAGTTTAGGCTGGAAGGCCTGGATAGACAGACGGTGCAGCGTCGGAGCACGGTTGAGGAGAACAGGGTGTCCCTTCAGGATATTTTCAAGGATATCCCAAACCACGGCTTCCTTGCGATCAACCAGCTTGCGCGCGGATTTTACCGTCTTCACGATGCCACGCTCGATCAGCTTACGAATAATGAACGGCTTGAACAACTCAGCCGCCATGTCCTTCGGGAGACCACACTCATGGAGTTTCTGCTCAGGACCTACCACGATTACAGAACGACCGGAGTAGTCAACCCGCTTACCCAGCAGGTTCTGACGGAAACGACCTTGCTTACCCTTGAGTACGTCACTGAGCGATTTCAAAGCACGGCCGCCTTCTGCCTTTACGGCATTGGACTTCCTGCTATTGTCGAACAATGAGTCAATCGCCTCCTGAAGCATACGCTTTTCGTTCCGGAGGATGACCTCGGGCGCCTTGATCTCCAAGAGACGCTTGAGACGATTGTTACGGATGATCACCCGACGATATAAATCGTTCAGGTCAGAAGAAGCGAAACGTCCGCCATCCAGGGGTACCAAGGGACGAAGTTCCGGTGGAATCACAGGAATATACTGCATGACCATCCACTCCGGACGGTTGACAATGCGGCTGTTGGCATCACGGAATGACTCGACCACACTCAGACGCTTCAAGGCATCAGCCTTACGCTGTTGGGATGTTTCGGTGGAAGCGGCAATCCGCAGGTTATAACTGAGTGCGTCCAGATCAAGCTGCATCAGCATGTCATGAACCGCATCGGCACCCATTTTTGCAATAAACTTGTTGGCGTCCGTATCCGGAAGCATCTGGTTCTCCTTCGGCAAGGCATCCAGGATATCCAGATATTCCTCCTCCGTCAGGAGATCCCCCCTGTTCTGCCCCTTGTCGGTTCGGATACCAGGCTGGATGACCACATAACGCTCGTAATAAATGATGGCCTCCAGTTTCTTGGAACTCACACCCAGCAGATAGCCGATTTTATTCGGGAGACTCTTGAAATACCAGATATGTACTACGGGCACTACGAGCTTGATATGCCCCATGCGCTCGCGACGCACCTTCTTCTCGGTCACTTCCACACCGCAACGGTCGCACACGATGCCTTTGTAACGAATACGCTTGTACTTGCCGCAGGCGCACTCATAATCCTTGATGGGACCGAAAATACGCTCACAGAAAAGTCCATCCCGCTCCGGCTTGTAGGTCCGGTAGTTGATAGTCTCAGGCTTCAACACTTCACCAAAAGACCGCTCCAGAATGGAGTCAGGTGAGGCCAGACTGATGGTGATTTTTGAGAAGTTGGCTTTGGGACGGTTTTCTTTCTTGATGGCCATAGTTGTGAATAATGTTTGGTTGAACAAACGATTCCCTGCCGACAATAGAATTTCGTGCGATTTTTCATAATCGCAAATAACTGAAAATCAGATATTTAGCTCATTTCTGGCTCGAAAAGCTGACGGCATGCCTAGTTTAAGGAGGGCAAAGTTAGCAAAAAAACTCAAAAAGGATAAATAAAATTACCGCTCATATGACCTTTCAGCCCCCGTCAATGCCCCGGATGCATCTTGCGCTGTGCCGCAAGGAATCGCTCTCGGATAATCTGCTGCACCGGAACCTCCCGAATCCTGCTCTCAAGCCACGAAACGAAGTCAAGATACATGAAAGACCTCCGCTCATGGGCATCATGTTCATATGGCAACAACCGTTCACGTAACCCTTCAAAATCCGGCTTCAACTGACGCGGATCCTTGTGAAAACTTCGCTGAAGGAATTCCAGGATGGCACGCTCCACCACACTGAGGTTCTTCATGCGCACCATAAATCGATACACTGACTTGATAAGAGATTCCAGGATCTCATAATTCCCCAGCTCGTAGTGGGCGATCAGATGAAGCAGCCGCGCGTAACACTGGACATCTGCCCGCAAATCGGCCTTCCAGTGTATGATTCGATTCAAATATAAAATGGTATGATCCCTGTCACCGCTGCCGAAAAACAAACAGGCCATCTTGTAATAAAAAACCAGGATCCGGTGCCTGTCAAGCTGCTGCGCATATAGCTCAATCCGTTCCTCGATTTCCGGCACCAGCGACAACCCCTCCGTGAAGGTCCCCTCCATGAAATGCCGGTTGATCTTCGCGATGTACAGGTATACGAACGACTGGACCCTGAGATTGGCGTTGGACTGTGCAATATCAGAAAGATGGAAGGTCTCAAACTCAGCGAGACATTCCAAAAATCGCTCACGGTTTCGCAACATGAAATGAGCATGCATGAGATTGTGCATACCCTTGATGTATTGAGGGGCCTCCACCCGCAACATGAGCGGCTCCTTTCTGAACACATCCACCCACCGTTGGCAGCTCTTATAATACAGGAGCAAATCCTGCCGGATGAATCCAAACCAGGTCATACACTGATGGTAATACATTCGCTCATAAAACCCTTCAGATGTAGCAGCGCCAAACGGCATATGTGCATCGAAGAAAGTCTTGACCGAACGTTCCTCCTCAGGATCACGGGTAAGCCCTGTACGGATGTACCATCCGTATAATTGAAGCGCCAGATTACTGAGCTTCCCGATCATCACCAGTCGCTCATCCAATTCCTCCACCTCCCTTGACAACTGCTCTGCCCGGTCTTCAAAACTTCGGGTGATGTGCAGCGATTCGATCTTCTTCTCAAAAACCAGAGCCTGCAGCCAGTACGTGATCTGATGATAGGTTTTAGCCAGATCCTTGATGCGCGACAGGATCTTCAGACTCTGTTGATACAACCCCTTGTTGTAAAGAATCCGGGCTTGGTCAAACTGCTCATGAAGCCTGATGTCAATATTGTCCTCATCCCTGAGAATTCGAAGACTCGCCAGGATCTGTCTGTACAGATGTGCTTTGAGATTGGATAACTGAGCCTTACGTATCTCCGGATGACGCCTTAACAATTGCTCCTCTTCATAATGCTCCATTCGATCCATCGCATCGAAGAGCTGAATGATTTTCAACTCCTCCGAAGATGCATTCCGACGAACGAAGAGCTTGAAATTCCGCTTCTCCGCCTTCTCAAGCGTGTGGATCAGCTGAAAAAGTTCATCGGGGGATCGGTTGGGCATCGTAAGTTAGAAAGGTGATAAATACTTGTCAGACAAAGACTTGAACAGCTATCAAACAGGTTGCGGAACGTAATTTACAACGCATTTTTTCTTTCCTGCGGAAAAATTCACAGGTACATTCGCCAACGGCCCACTCTATCCAACATCAATAATTCAGGATAACAAAGCCAACCCTCAAAGCAACCCATATGGACAGCAACAAAGTATATATTTTCGATACCACCCTGCGTGACGGAGAACAGGTGCCCGGCTGTAAACTCAACACGAAGGAAAAAGTGGAAGTGGCCCTTGCCCTGGAATCCCTGGGTGTGGACATCATCGAAGCAGGCTTCCCGATTTCAAGCCCCGGTGATTTCGAATCCGTCTCCGAGATTTCACGCGTGATCAAGGATGCCGTTGTCTGCGGCTTGAGTCGCGCCGTCCAAAAGGATATCGAAGCAGCGGGGCAGGCATTGCGTAATGCCAAACGCCCCAGGATCCATACCGGCATCGGAACATCCGACTCGCATATCCGCTCCAAGTTCAACAGCACGCGCGAAGAAATCCTCGAACGCGCCGTCCAGGCCGTAAAATGGGCACGCCAATACACCGACAACGTGGAATTCTACGCTGAAGATGCCGGCCGGACCGACAATGAATACCTCGCCCGCGTGGTGGAAGCGGTCATCAAAGCCGGAGCCACCACCGTCAACATCCCCGACACAACCGGCTATTGTCTGCCCGGACAATACGGAGAGAAGATCGCTTACCTCATCAACAACGTACCAAACGTTGACAACGCTGTCCTCTCCTGCCATTGCCACAACGACCTGGGTTTGGCCACCGCCAATTCCATCTACGGAGCCATCAACGGAGCGCGTCAGATAGAATGTACCATCAATGGATTGGGTGAACGCGCCGGAAATACCGCCCTCGAAGAAGTGGTGATGGTGATGCGGCAACACCCCGAACTCGGATTGTACACCGGGATACGTCCGGAATTACTGAATCCGATCAGCCGCCTCGTTTCCGATACCATGCGTATGCCCGTTCAGCCTAACAAGGCCATCGTTGGCGCAAACGCATTCTCACATTCCTCCGGCATCCACCAGGACGGCTTTCTGAAAGATGCCCAGACCTATGAGATCATACGCCCGGAAGAAGTCGGTGCCGACACTTCCAAAATCGTATTGACCGCCAGAAGCGGCAGATCCGCACTCGCCTACCGCTTCAAGAACCTTGGCTACGAATTCGACCGGAACGCGATCGACGTGCTCTATGAAAAATTCCTGGCTGTGGCAGACCAGAAAAAGGAAGTGGCCGATGAAGACCTCGACTCCATGGCCAAAGCCTTTGCCAAAGCATAAACCACACTGAACCAACAACCCGGCCGAAAGGCCAAGTGATAAAATAACATGGGAAAGACTTTATTCGACAAGATCTGGGAAAGCCACGTGGTGAAAACAATCGATGGTGGTCCCTCCGTACTGTACATTGACCGTCATTTTATCCATGAAGTGACCTCTCCGCAAGCCTTCAACGGCCTGCGCAAGCGCGGCATGCCTGTATCCAGACCACACCAGGTCGTGGCCACAGCCGACCACAACGTGCCCACGCTGAACCAGGAACTCCCGATCAGAGAAGAACTCTCGCGCAAACAGGTGGAAATGCTCGTCAAAAACTGCGCGGAATTCGGCATCGAACTATATGGACTCGGACACCCCTACCAGGGCATCGTACATGTCATCGGACCGGAACTG
>JBEEMB010000310.1:0-6370 GCA_041167815.1 Bacteroidota bacterium
GGCCCTGCGGCGTGGCCGGCATGCCCGGAATCAAGGCTGCATCCCCAAGTATGTTCCCGGCGGCATCCGCGTTCGAAAGTGTATGCGGATAGGCCGTCTCCACGATCATCACCGGTTTGCCGTGGGCGGTTACGATGGCACGCAGACGGGCCGACAGACTATCCATCGACACCTTCGACCACAGCGGATAATAGGAAAGCCCGATCAGATCGAAATCCGTCAAACCCTGTCCCTTTGCCGCTTCCAGCCAGGGCAGGGCGTTCTCCGGCTGCGCGATGTGCAGCATCGTAGCGATCGGCTTGCCCGTGGCCGTGGCCGCATCCTTCACCGCCGCCAGCGCGCGTTTCAGGAGATACGCCTTCCGCGACCAGTCCGTCGAAGAAGGCATCTTCCCCGCCGGCTGCAGGATCTCCCCGTTGATCTCATTGCCCGTCTGCACCATCTCGGGCAACAACCCTTCCCGATGCAACGCCATCAGGGTCCGGTACGTGTATCCGTAGAGACTGTCGCCGAGTATATTGCGATCGGTGATATCCTTCCACGCCGCGGGAATATCCTGCCGGCCCGGATCCGCCCAGAAATCGGAATAATGAAAGTCCAGCAGGACCTGCATCCCGGTCGCCTTCGCCCTCCGGATGCTGCGCTGAACGTCCGCCAGCCCACTGTACGCATTGATCGATGGCGTATGCCAAAGCCGCAGCCGCACCACCCGACAGCCACTGTCGGCGAATAATCTATATGGATCCACCTGCACGCCCGACCGGCGATACACCGCCCCTGCATCTTCCACCTCGTTGACATAAGAAAGATCAGCACCCAACAACAAAGGCTTTGCAGTGTCTGCAACCGATACGGGCTTCTGACAGCTGAAGGCAGCAAAAGCCAGGATGATCAAAGTGATATGCATATTCATAAAGGTTTCTTTTTGGCAGATGCCGGCCCGATCAAATCCCAGAGATTTCCGTAGAGATCGGAGAACACCCCGACCCTGCCATAAACCTCATCCCTTGGACCATTCACAAATACCACCCCGCGGGAAATATAATCAGCATAATCCCGGTCGAAATCATCCGTGTGCAGGAACAGAAATACCCTGCCACCCGTCTGCCGGCCGATGGCCGCACACTGTGCATCATTCGCGGCCTTCGCCAGCAACAACGCACAACCGTTTTCCACCCCCCTCGGACGAACACGCACCCAGCGCTTCTCGGGACTCAACACCGTGTCTTCGATTAATTCAAAGCCAAGCACTTCTGTATAATACGCGATCGCCTCGTCGTAGTCACGCACGACCAGGCTGATGTTCGCCAACTGTTGACGCATAATTGAAAGTCCTCCGCGTCGAAGATAACCCGCATCAGACGTTCCATGAAAACGAATCAACCATCCCGGGAAATCACTTCGGATGATAGCTGATCACATGCATTTCCCGGATATTTTTGAGAATATGCGAAATAATTCGTATATTCTTACGATTTTTATCAGGATATCAGTCATTTTAGGATATCAAAACCATCGTATACCATTGATCGCCCGCAAGGTCATAACGGGAATCCTGTTGTTCATCCTCTCCTTCAACTGGTTGGGATACGATCTTGTATTATCCGTGATCGATTCAAATCTGCGGACAGGCGCACGCGCCGCCATCGAACGGGGTGATTACAACGCCTCGACCCTCCGGGAGATCAGGGTGGATTTGGGACTGCCGTATCCGACCGACTGGTCAGACTTTGAACAGGTGAACGGAACCGTAACGGTGGATGGCATCGTGTACGAATTCGTCGAACGGAAATACGAGCAGGGACAAATGGTGTACCGCGTCCTGCCCAACTTCAAAAGCACGGAAGTGCAGAAGGCCCGAGCCGAAGTCCTGGCCATGTCCCTCGACCGGGAACAGGATGACCCTTCCGGAACCCTCCCCGGGCAGATATCCCTGTTCAAAAAACTGAATATTGAAACCACGGTGAACGTCCTGGACGGATCCCCTGCATTGATGGCAGATATCCATCAGCCCATGCTTCGCCCGCTCGCAGCATACCCGCTGGACGGACATGTGAAGTCATCCTCCCACCCCCCCGAAGCCTGAATGAAATAAGACTGTCGGACGCATCCCCGCGTCCCATCCTTTCATTCATTTCAAAGGCTTCAAATCATGAACTTTTTTGATATCAGACCTCTGTTGAGGTCTTGCGTGCCGTTGCTCGCGCCCCTGATGCTGCATGCCCAAAGCGATGTGGATGCCATCATGATGGGTAAAAATTTGCTCTGTGCCGGGACGTCATTGTCCACCGGTCAATGGAACCAATACTGGGAGGGCGGCCTCCTCCGCATCAATGAGAACCTCGGAACCGTCCGCACCAACGCCGTGGCCGCCATGGGCAGCCTCGGAGTAACGAAAAACCTGAACATCCTCTACAGTCTCCCCTGGATTCAAACCCGGGCCACCGCCGGCCAGATGACCGGTCTGCGCGGATTGCAGGACATCGGCATCGCCGCCAAATACCGGATGCTGAGGAAAAAAACAGAGCGGAAAAGCTTCTCGATCTTCGGCATCGCGGGCGTCAGCACGCCTTCACAGAATTACGTGAAAGATTACCTCCCACTGTCGATCGGACTGGGATCCACCAACCTGACCCTGCGGCTGATGGCCGACCAGACGTACCAATGGTTCTTCACGACGGCCAGCACGAGTTATGTCCGGCGCAGCAATATCCGGCTCGACCGGCAGGCATACTACACTACCCGCATGATCTACAGTGCAGAAGTGGAGATGCCGGACGCACTTTACTCAAACGTTCGAATGGGCTACCGCAGCAGCGAGTTGATCGCTGAATTCGTCGCCGACCACTGGCTGACGCTGGGTGGATTCGACATTACGAAGAATAACATGCCCTTCTCATCGAACAGGATGATCCAGACCAGGATCGGACTGGCCGGGAAATACGAACCCAAGAAATGGAAAGGACTCTCGCTCAACGGTTCCGTCTTTCATACGGTGGATGGCCGGAACATGGGCAAGTCCACCGGCTTCCAGTTCGGCGTCTTCTACATCGTGAACTTCTCCAAATCCAAGTGACTTCAACCTTTCCGGTCATGAAAAAGATCATCCTCATCATATCACTCTTCACCCTTTCCTGCAACAAGGACATTGTGGAGATCAACCGCCAATTCCCGCTCCTCAATCCGATCAAACCAGATGCGAATGCGGGCACCTGGAAGACCATCCTTCCGTTGAACGCATCAGATTTCACACCCGCCAATCCGCCTTCGGTGCAGGATGCGGCCTTCAAGGCGCAGCTGGACCAGATCGTGGCATTGCAAAAAAATATCAGTCGGGATGACCAGGAGAATATGGATTACTGGGGCACCGGGGCCGTCCTGCGCTGGAACGAGATCCTGCGTGAGTTCGTCGCCAAATACAACCTCCCGCCCGTCAACAACGCTGATGGCAGCTATCCGATCCCGAGTGCAGCGAATCCGTTAGCCTATCCCTATTTTCCTTTCGCCAATCCACCCTATGCCGCCAGAGCCTACGCCTACGTGAGCGCCGCTCAGTTCGATGCGCTGGTGATCGCGACGCACTGGAAGGATCGCATCAACCGGCCATTGGCTTTCGAGCTCGACAACCGCATCCAGCGTCTGCTGCCCAATCCGGGTCTGAAAGCCTACCCATCGGCAGATGCTGTGGCCTATGGTGTGAGTGCGGCGATGCTCAAACTGCTGTTTCCCGGCGAGATCGCAGAGATTGACAGACGCATGGCCAGCCATCGCAGGGCCCGGCTGATGTCGGGCATCGAAACGGCGGCCGATCTCGATGCGGGAGAGGCACTGGGTGCCAGCATCGCACAGGCCTATTTCCAACGGGCCCGAACGGACAATGCCGGCGCATCGGTGGCCATCGTCAACGGGGTCAACCTGTGGAAGGTGTTTGAAGACAACTGCATCGCCCTCAACGAGATCCCCTGGATCAGCCAGGAAGCCCCGAAACGCCCGCCCATGCTGCCTTTCTTCGGTAAGGTGAAACCCTTCCTCTTCGACTCCGCCACCCTGGTCGGAACGATCCGTCCACCGGCACCGCCTTCGACACGATCGGAAGCCTTCCGAAAAGAGCTGGCAGAAGTGAAGTACTACAGCGAAAACCAGACTCGCGAACGGACCCGGATCGTGCATTTCTGGGCAGATGGCGTGGGCACCTATACACCACCCGGCCACTGGAATGCCATTGCTGCTGAAACCTTCGCGACGCTCAACTGGAGCGAAGTCAGATGGGCAAGGGCCTTCGCGCTGCTGAACCTGTCGATGATGGACGCGGCCATCGCCTGCTGGGATGCAAAATTCCACTACTACAACCCGCGCCCCTCACAGATGGATCCGTCGATCAAGACGGTGACAGGACTACCGAATTTCCCATCTTATATTTCCGGTCACAGCACATTCAGTGGGGCAGCGGCGGAAGTGCTCGGGTATCTGGTGCCCACGGATGCCGAGCGTTTCGCGGCGATGGCCAACGAAGCTTCGCTGTCGCGACTGTACGGCGCCCTCCACTACCGGAGCGACTGCACCGTGGGACTTGCCGTTGGAAGAAAAGTCGGCAGCTATGCCGTACGGCGCGGCATGTCGGACGGGGCTGGCAGATGAACTCGGCGAACTTGGTAACTTTGGAGGATCATGGAAACACCCTACGACCTGCTGGACATCGAACACTGGGATCGGCGCGAAGCTTTTCGTTTCTTTCGCGGCTTCGACGAACCGTTTTTCAACATCTGCACGACGGTGGATATCTCCGGACTGATGGAGATCGCCCGTTCAAATGAGCTACCCGCCAGTCTCATGATACTTTGGCAGGCCATCCGTGCTGCGAACCGGGTGGAAGCCTTCCGTTTGAGACTACATGGAGACGAAGTACGACGTTATCACTGCATCAAGCCGGCCTGCACCATGCGCCGCGGGGAGAACGGGTTCTTCTTCTCCTACCTCAATTACGAAGCAGGGATGACTGCGGAGGAATTCATCCTACAGGGCCGTCAAGCCATCGAATCTCAACAGTCGGTCAGTGGACTGGGCGCCCGTCCGGATGCCCTGGATGTTGTTCACTGTTCGATCCTGCCCTGGACCTCCTTCACCGGACTCAAACACGCACGGCATTCCGCCTATCCCGACAGCATCCCGAAATTCGTCTTTGGCAAGTTCTACGAGGCCTCCGGGAAAATCCTGCTCCCTGTCGGTATTGATCTGCACCATGCCCTGGCCGATGGCTGGCATGCCGCTCAGTTTCTGGAACAGATGGAGTGGAAGTGATGTTTCGAGCGTCGGCAGATCAAAATATGTCGGCAGATTGTAATTACAATGTAAAAACTTTACTCCATGCAATTGAAGGTCATCCACATTGGTAACTCAAAAGGGATTCGCCTGCCCCATACCCTCATTCGGCAATATCGGATAGAGGATTATGTAGAAGTGGAGTTGCACACCGACGTCATCCTGCTACGCCCTGCTGCAGGTGTCAGGGAAGGTTGGGAGGAACAATTCCGGGCCGCGACCACAAACAAGGAACCCGAAACGGAACTCAATCCATGGTCGTCCCTCCCCAATCATTTCGATGAAGAAGAATGGACATGGTAGTGTGTTGAACCGAAGTATGGTTGGTGAACCTGGATCCCATTGTCGGTAGTGAGATCGGCAAATCCCGTCCCTATGTGATCGTGTCACATGACGAGGCCAACAAATACCTCAATACCGTCACGGCGGCACCTTTGACTTCCACGATCAAATCCTATCCATCCCGCGTGAAATGTGTCTTTGACCAACGACAGGGACAGATCGCCATCGACCAGATCCGGGCCATCGATAAAAACCGCCTGATCCGCCGGCTCGGCATACTCGATGATCCGACCATCGACAGACTCTACGAGACGATAGAGGCGTATTTCAGGAGGTGAACGTCCAATGTTTATGTTTGCGAACGCCCCCCAATTTGATTGTCATCCCGAGGCCTCCGAGGGACCTTGTATTCAACACTGGATATTGAACGGCCACTGTGACCTTAGATCTCTTTGCGTGGAAAAAGAAAGTACAAGATCCTTCAGAGGCCCCAGCCTTCCTAAAGCGGAAGCACTTCCCAAAATAATTCCTCTCCCCCCGAAACACGAATAGACAATCCTTCCACCAACTCAGCACCGCCGTAAACCCGCGCCTTTCCCGTCTGCAGATCTCTTACCCGATACCTGCCCCCCGGCTCCACCGTGAACAACTCCGGAAACTGGTTGATGCGCGGATAATCGACCGGCATACCCATATTTATTCGATGCCTTGGCCTATCAAACCTCAACCTTCCCTGCCATGCACGATCGGCAGAAACCATCACCAGTAT
>JBEEMB010000026.1:0-7322 GCA_041167815.1 Bacteroidota bacterium
CTGCGGCCATCATGGAAGCTTTTGGCCGATTGACGGTAAAGCCGGCCCAGGTGGTACTTGCGGAGCCAGTTCCTCAATTTCGAATTCCTCGCTGGAGTCTCCCGCTGGCAAAGTGGGCACCACAGATTTATCCCCTGCTAAAGCCGTTCGCCAAATGGTATATGCGTAACTTCATGATCGACACCAGGAAAGATCCGGAGGTAATGCGGATCGTCGAAAGAGCGTTGGATAGCGCAGATCCGATCAAACTTGGCCAAACAATCCTTGGTATACATCGTTTTCAGGCGTGGGACAAACTTTCTGAAATAGACCGACCAACCTTGCTTGTTGCCACATCGGCAGATACGCTACATCATCATGCCGACATCCTCAGGTTGAAAAAAATGATTCCCGGGGCCGGATTCATTGACATGAAAAATAACAAAAGGACCCACAGTTTAGAGATGGCCCAATTGATCAGGGACTTGTGTTGAAGCTGTTGATTTCTCATAATTCACCAGTCCGTTTTCCATTCAAAAAAAAAATTGTCCGTTCAAACAATATCCAAATAAAATAATCGTTTTATGGGGTTGACATAGTGTTTCAAGCTGACTACTTTCGGGTAAAACGTACCCCTATGTTCAATGACAAAAAAGTAGTTGTCCTCATTCCCGCCTACAATACCGTTCGAACGGTAGCCAAAGAGTACCATCTTATTCCTTTTGATATTGTAGACGATGTTGTCTTCATGGACAACGCAAGTACCGATGAAACCCTAAAAGTGGCGGAATCGTTGGGCATCAAGCACATCATCAGGCAGCCTTACAACACCGGATACGGAGGTAATATTAAAGCAGGTTTCCGGAAAGCGTTGGAGTTGGATGCAGACATTATCGTAATTGTACACTCTGATTACCAATACACTCCGCTTCTGATCCCGTCCATGGTAGGCATGATTGCCAACGGCGTCTACCCTGTGGTGCTGGGTAGCAGGATGCTTGGTAAAGGTACATTGCGTGGTGGCATGCCGAAATACAAATTCCTTTTCAACAGGATGCTCACCCTATCACAAAACCTGCTCATGAACGAGCGACTTTCCGAATATCATACCGGCTACAGAGCTTTCAGCCGGGAGATTCTAGAAGCGATCAACTGGGAGCATAACAGCAATGACTGGGTTTTCGACAATGAAGAAATTGCTCAGATATTCTGGCACGGTTTCGAGATCGGCGAGGTGACCTGTCCCACCAAGTATTTCGACGAGGCCAGCAGCAATCCCTTTTGGGGCAGCCTTCGCTACGGACTTGGATGTATGCGGATGGCCGTTCAGTATAGATTGTGCAAATGGGGCATCCTGCGTAGCCATATATTCGACAAGCCGGACCGGAACAGGTTCAATAAACGCATTTCGAATCAAGGGCTGCAGAAAAACGAACCGGTGAAGGTTTCTGCGGCTTGAATGAGCCTTTAAAAATGAGAAAGGACTCCTCGAATCCGGGAGTCCTTTCTCATTTTTAGAACCATCCCGTCTGCATTGGTTATCTTTGCAGCCAGAATTGGGCTTTATTTATGTTCAATGGAAAGAAAGTGGTCGTGGTACTCCCGGCCTATAATGCAGAAAAGACCCTCGAAAAAACCTACCTGGAGATTCCATTCGACCTGGTAGACGACGTTGTATTGGTGGACGATGCCAGTCGTGACAACACGGTCGGACTGGCCAGATCGCTGGGTATCCGACACGCGATCCGTCATGAACAGAACAAGGGATATGGCGGCAACCAAAAAACCTGTTACAGGAAAGCCCTGGAACTCGGAGCCGACATCGTGGTGATGTTGCACCCGGACTATCAGTACACCCCGAAACTGCTGCCTGCCATGATCAGCATCATCGGAAATGATGTATATCCTGTGGTGTTCGGAAGCAGGATACTCGGCAACGGAGCACTTCGGGGCGGGATGCCGGTATATAAATATATCGCCAACCGGTTGCTGACATTTGTACAAAACATATTGCTGGGACAGAAACTGTCCGAATACCACACCGGATACCGGGCATTCAGCCGGGAAGTGCTTGAAAGCATCGATCTGGAAGCCTGCCACGACGACTTCATCTTCGACAATGAGATGGTGTCACAGATCTTCTATAAAGGCTTTCACATCGCCGAAGTGACCTGTCCCACCAAATATTTCGACGAAGCGAGCAGCATCAATTTCAGCAGAAGTGTCACTTATGGATTGGGGTGTCTGCGGGTGTCCGTCGTCTACCGGCTTTGCAAATGGGGTCTGATGCGCAGCAAGCTTTATCGTTCGTAAAAAAGACTTATTTCAGGGGCTTCCGACGCATGAACACGTAGCCGTTCTTTTCGTAGAGAATCTCCAGTCGTGATCCATGTTCTGCAAGGATTCGCTCTTTTTTGTCGACCCGACACACCAGATAAGTTGGCTTGTCAACCTCCGCCGTCAGTAACCATTGCTCATCCTTGGTTTCCTTGCGATTACCCGGCATGACCGTGAAATAGTAATACGGTGCATAGCTTTTATATCCCACTGTTTCGGCATAGGCATCCTCATCTCTGATCGACTTGAAGAATTCGATCGCGGCATGTTGTGAATACATCTCAATGCGGGGCACAAAAAAGGTCATGACTACCTGAAGCATGCCAATGCAGGCGGGGAGCAGCCAAAGAAAAGCCACGCGGAATTTTTCCTTCCGCATGTTAAGGAAGGCTATACCCACAGAGACCAGGAAAAACAGACCGGGAAGAAGCCATGCATACCCCCACTGAACATCCGCCTGGAGATTTGCCATGGCGAACTTATCCCTGGAGAGAAACGGCTTCAACCACTCGATATGCGTACCGATCAATGGAAGCAATGTGAAGATAAGTCCCCAGACCGCTCCGATGATGAGCAATGACCATTGCTGCCACTTTCTCAATTGGAACGAACCGGTGATCAATCCATATAAGGCTTGTGCCCCGAGAAATCCGATCGGGAAATAGGCAAAGGAGGAGTAATGCAACACTTTGGTGCGAACCAGGGAAAAAACCAGTACCGTGGCAATCAATGCGCAGATCATCAACTGACGGAATGGATCTGCAGGCAAGTCATCCGACCCCGGTTTTCGCCTGGAGAAAATCAAGACAGACGCAGGAAAACAGCCTACCAGCAATACCACATAAGTATATCCGGGGAAACCTGCGAAACCGGCATCCTGGGTACGCGCCAACCTGATCTGATATACGATAAACTCTTCCACGAACCACCATCCATGCTGGAGCACTTCCAACCCAAACCAGGTGAGCACGACCGAGGCAAAAACCCCCGCCCAGATCAAATAAAACCGGAAGGCTACCCATCCCTTTCCTTTGTTCAGGATGATGAAGCCCGCATAAGTGAGCATGAATAACAACAGGGCTACCGGGCCTTTGTTAAGCACGGCCAGCCCGATGAACAGAGAGGACCAAATCAACGAAGCGACAGGTGGGCGATCCGCTGTGGATTGCCGCATGAAATCAGCCAGGAAGGCAATCCCCAGAAAGGTGAAGAAATTGAACCAGGGATCGATGATTCCACTCTTGAAATAAAGATGAGGGAGGAAACTGCCGGCATACAATAAAGTCCACCAGATACCGAATCGTTCTCCGTGTAATTTCCGGCCTATCAAAAAGAGGGATAACAGGGTCAGTATTCCACACACAGCATTTGGAAATCTGGCTGCGAACTCATTGATGCCAAAAATCTTCATCGACGCCACCTGCAGCCAAAAGAACACAGGCGGCTTCTCCCAGAAAGGTTCGAAATTGATCTGTACCTGCATGTAATTTCCCGAAACGATCATCTCGCGTGCTGATTCAGCAAAGTTGATTTCGTCCCAGTCAAACAGGTGAACCGTCCCCAGCGAATGCATGAACAAGAAGGACGACACAAGTAGGATCAGCAGTGGAATGCGGTATCTCATATACGCCAGCAAAGTTAATGTAATCGATCGGGATGGTTGTGCTGACAACGCACCGTTCGGGTCTGCCCAGGAACCTGCGGTGACAGAGGGTTGAAAACGGTTAATGCATTAAATTGTACGCATGAATTCATTACGTGCTCAATTTCTGCTTCGGCCGGATATACATTTCCTCAACTTCGGCTCATTTGGAGCCACCCCATCGCCGGTCTTTGACAGCTATCAAAGATGGCAAAGATTGTTGGAATCGGAACCTGTCCAGTTCATCGCCTTCGATGGGATCGGGTATCTTTCCGCATCCCGAAATGCCCTTGCATCGTATCTGAATGTGGGTGATGCGGATGACCTGGTCTACGTCACCAATCCCTCATATGCCGTCAATACCGTGGCAGCCAGCCTTCGCCTATCCCCGGGAGATGAAATCCTCACCACGGATATCGAATATGGCGCCTGTGACCGCACCTGGGATTTCCATTGTGAACGACAGGGGGCGGTTTACCGACGCCAACACATCCGGCTGCCGGTCACCGATCAGGAATCCTTTCTGCAGGATCTGTTTGCCGGCGTGAATGAACGAACCAAAGTGTTGTTCATCAGCCATATCACCAGTGCCACCGCGCTCAGACTGCCCGTGGAGGCCGCCTGTGCCCGGGCTAAGGAGATGGGGCTGATCACCTTTGTGGATGGTGCACATGCACCGGGGCATATACCGCTGGACTTGTCAACCCTCGCTGCAGATTTTTACACGGGCGCCTGCCATAAATGGATGATGGCTCCCAAGGGATGCTCATTTTTATATGCGAGAAAGGAATTGCAGCCGATGCTCAAGCCATTGGTGGTCAGCTGGGGCTATAAAGCGGCCAACCCTTCCCACTCGATGTTTCTGGACCATCATCAAATGAATGGCACGCGGGATTTCTCCGCTTTCCTGACGGTACCGGATTGTATTGATTTTATGAAGACGAACGACTGGGTATCCGTTGCTGCCCGTTGCCGGTTGATGGTTCGAGAGAACGCACCCCGATTCCACCAACTGCTGGGCACCCGCCCGATCAGTCCGCTAAACGAGGATTGGCTTGGACAGATGGTGAGTATTCCCATCAACACAGATCAGCCTGAAACCTTACAGCGACGGTTATTCACCGAATACAAGATCGAGGTGCCGGTGATGCGACAAGGATCGGATGTCTACCTCAGGTATTCGATCAACGCATTCAACACACAGGACGATCTGGATGCACTGTACGCCGCTTTGTCGGCATTAGCCCCTTGCCACTGAAAAAAGGATGGCCGGTCGAAGGCTGAAACATGACTAAATCGTATATTCATCATTCATAAAAAGATTAACATGACCCGTTACGACCGCAGGAAATTCCTTCAACAGTCTGCCGCAGCAGCCGCCTTTTTCATAGTGCCCAGGCATGTGATCGGCAAAGGTTTCACCGCCCCGAGTGATATGTTCGGGCTCGGATTCATTGGCACCGGGAAACAGGCCAGAGGATTGCTGAACCAGTTCAAAAAGCAACCTGTGCGGATCCTGGCAGGTTCTGATGTCGACGCCACGAAGCTGAATCTCTTCAAGACCCTGGCCGAGAAAGCTTATGCGGAAGCATCCGGGAAAGCGCCTGCGGGTGGGTTCAAATCGTTTGCCGACTACCAGGCCCTGCTCGCAGAACCCGGCATCGATGGCGTGGTGATTGCCACTCCAGACCATTGGCATGCTTATCAGGCTGTTCGCGCCGCAGAAGCCCGTAAACATATCTACCTCGAAAAACCATTGACCCGCACCGTAGTGGAAGGTCGTAAGGTTGTCGATGCTGTTGATAAATACAAAGTCGTATTACAGACCGGCAGTATGCAGCGTTCCTGGAAGAATTTCCGGACAGCCTGCGAACTGGTTCGCAACGGATACCTGGGGCAGATCAAGGAAGTACTGGTAAGCGTGGGCGACCCGGCCGTTCCGTTCACCCTTGGATCAGAAAACCAACCCTCACACCTCGACTGGCAGGGATGGGTCGGCCCGGCCACTTATCATCCCTTCCATTCCGAACTCTCCCCTCCTGTGGAAAAAGACATCTTCCCCAACTGGAGAAAGTATCGGGAATATGCAGGAGGTATTCTGTCTGACTGGGGTGCGCACATGTTCGATATCGCCCAATGGGGACTCGGCATGGACGAAACAGGTCCGGTTCGCTTCACTCCCCCAACAGATCCGAAAGCGGTCAGAGGCTTGGAGATGGAGTATGCCAACGGTATCATCATGAAGCACGTGGATTTCGGTCGCGGTCACGGTGTCAGATTCATCGGGGAAAAAGGCAGCATAGATATCTCTCGGAATTATTTCGAAAGTACACCGGCGAACATCGCTTCGGCAACCCTGCAACCCGGGGAGACCAGGCTGTACACCTCCGACGATCATTACGCCGATTGGTTGAATGCATGCAAAAACGGCACGAAACCTATTTGTCATGCTGAAATCGGACATCGTTCCAACTCGGTATGTGCGCTGGCGAATATTGCCTACGAAGTGCGTCGGCCACTGAAATGGGATCCCAAACGTGAGAAATTCAAGGGCGATAAGGATGCCAATGCATTGCTGCAGCCCAGATTCCGGGAGGGATGGAAGCTCTGACGCCGCTATCATCCTAAGCATTCGGAACTTCGCTTCCAGCCATCAACATAAAGCAGGGCAGTCATCCGGTGAGATAACCGGGTGACTGCCATAAGCCGTATATCATCAGATGAATGACAAAGAGATTATCCCCGGTCGGATGGTTTCGCTCAGCATCTTGCTGAAAGACCAGCATGGAGAGATCCTGGCGGACAATCGCCTCAGCGCTCCGCAGGTTTACAGACATGGTGCAGGGATGATATTACCCCAGCTGGAAAGATATCTTTCAGGCATGCGGGTGAATGAAGAGGCAGAATTCTGCATCCCCAGTGTGCGAGCCTTCGGAATACATGAGCCCGGCCTCGTTCTATCCATTGCAAGGGAAGACCTCGATTCACCCGAATCCATCTCGCCCGGTGACAAGATTACCATCTTCGATGGGACAGAAGGAAGCGTGATCTCCGTATCAGAAAACGGAATTTTGCTGGATGCGAATCATCCGTTGGCGGGCAAGGACCTTTACTATCACGTGAGGGTGATAGACATCAGAGAGGCGGTTGACGAGGACGAACCTCCGATTCCATTTGAGGGTGGGTATGGGTATTGTGAAATCGGCTGTGGATGTTGAACTGCCGGCCGGCCACTGACAGGCTGATAAAAGACAACTTTTTTTAGAAAAAATCCCAACACTGCTCTAAGATGACGCCTCTGGATTATTTCCTGCGATGAGAAAAAGAACAGCCCGACCGCATATTTCTCCGCCAGCCTATTGAT
>JBEEMB010000033.1:0-5954 GCA_041167815.1 Bacteroidota bacterium
GGAAAGATATTCCATCCTAGCAGTGCCATAAAAAAGATCGACCCTGTTTCATGGAATTTACCATACATCGAACCGGTTGATAGTGATTATGCCAATGGTTTAGGCAAACCCGCCAACGGTCAATACCAAAAGCCTGAAAACAAGGCCATGTTCCTGGTGAAAAGAGAAAGGGTTAAACGGGATGATGATGATGAAATGCCGACGTCCATCAAAGGGCCCTCCATCGAGAACTATGATGTGCCTGATCATGCGTATGACGATGGCGTGATCACCATCAAGGCCAAGGCACAAATGATAAAGTTACATCAGGATAAAAAGCCGTTTTTCTTGGCAGTGGGTTACCACAAACCTCACCTCCCTTTCGTAGCACCTAAAAAATATTGGGATCTCTACAAGCGGGAAGACATGCCGTTGGCAGACTTCCAGGAACATGCGCTCAATGCACCCGAACTTGCCTATCATAAATCGGGCGAACTCAGAAATTACACGGATATACCTGCTTTTGCCATGTTCAATGAACCTGGAAATCATCTCAGGTTAAAAACTGAAAAGCAATCAGAGCTTATACATGGATACTATGCTGCCGTTTCATATATGGATGCCCAGGTAGGTATTCTGCTCAATGCGCTTGATTCATTAGGAACACTGAAGAATACGATCATTGTATTGTGGGGTGATCATGGCTGGCATCTTGGTGATCATGATCTATGGGAAAAACACACCAATCTGGAACAGGCAACCCGATCCCCATTGATCATTGCTGCGCCTGGTTTCAAACCCGGTCCAACCTCATCGTTATCAGCACATCTTGATATCTTTCCTACCATTTGCGATTTGGCTGAAGTTCCCGTCCCTGGCCACTTACAAGGGAAAAGTCTCAAGCCGGTCATGCAGCATAAAAAGTCTTCAGTGAATAAGTTTTCCATGAGCCAGTATCCCAGAAAGCTCAGTAAGGAGGAGATGAAAAAGAAGAATTATACCAGTAATGCGATGATGGGATACAGCATGCGTACAGATCAATTTCGTTATACCATCTGGATGAATGATTTTACTTCAAGCACCACGTTCAGTGAAAATAAAGTGTACGCCACAGAACTTTATGATTACGTTAAAGACCCTGGGGAAAAGTACAATGTCATAGATGATAAGGCCTATGCTAACGTCGCGAAAGATCTGCGAAAGGAAATGATCGCATTTTTCAAATCACAGGAAAAAGGTAAATGATGCGATTCGCATGAATGAATATGACTACAAGGATGATCCCCGAAATCTCATGATGTATATGACGATAAAAAATCAGATCATTACATTCATATTTATAATGAATTTTTAAACCAATTACGGTCGCCAGTAGTCGAATAATCAAAATAATCTCTGATGAACTTTGTAAAGTATTTCCTGCCCCTTTTTTTTCTCGCCTTCGGCGCAGATGCACAGGTCAAAAAGCCCAACATCATTTTCATCCTGGCGGATGATCTCGGGATTGATGGCGTCAGTGCATACGGGGCCGACTTTTACAAAACACCGGTCATCGACCGCCTTGCAAAGGAGGGAATTCGTTACAACCGTGCCTACACAGTGCCTTTGTGTGGCCCATCCCGGGCTTTGATTATGACTGGAAGATATGCTTTCAGAACAGGAGCCGTGAACCAGGACATGACCGGAAACATGAAGCCTTCAGTCGAAAACATGATGCCATCGATATTGAAAAAAGCAGGATATGTGACATCCATGATCGGGAAGTGGGGGCAACTCCCTCAGGACCCGGCTGCATTCGGATTTGATGACTATCTGCGTTTTTTTGGGAGTGGAGTCTACGTCAATGAAGCGGATAAGAAAGAGAAATATGTTGTCAACGGTCAGAACCTTGTGCTTAAGAGCAATGAATATATGCCCGATCTGATGCATACCCATCTTGAAAAATTTCTGGCGAAGCATACCAAGGATCCTTTTTATGTCTATTATTCACTGACTCATGTGCATGGAGAAATCGTTGCAACGCCCGATACGAAGCCGGGCACAACAGATTTCAAGGAGCTTTATGCAGACAATATCTCGTATATGGACAAGCTGGTGGGGAAATTGATACGTACTCTTGACAGTTTGAAACTAAGGGATAATACCCTGATCGTTTTTTTCGGCGACAATGGCACCAGTGGACAGGCGGCGCAGATCGGCAGGGTTCAGGGGAAAAAACTGAGTGGTAAGAAGGGAACCATGCAGGAGTGTGGTAGTCTGGTCCCCATGATCGTCAACTGGCCGGGAGTCATTAAGAAATCCGGTATTTCAAACAATCTGATCGATGCTGCTGATTTTGTTCCCACATTCGCCGAGCTTGCCGGTGCCCCGCTTCCTACCAACAATGTACTGGATGGTGTCAGTTTTGCCTACCAGCTAAGGGGTGGAAAGGGCGTACCCCGAGACTGGATCTTTACCGAGTTGGGGAATAATTGGTATGTCCGGTCAGCGAATTGGAAATTGATGAGATCAGGTGATCTATACGACATGCGGAATGCTCCTTTTGAGGAGAAATTAGTTGTACTTGATGATCAGACAACCATCGAGAAGCAGAAACTTCAGTTGGTATTGGATAAATTGAATCCGGCGGCTGGCATATTGGATAACGGGGATGGAAGCGGTCGTCATGCCAGCAAAGCAAAAGGGAAAAGCAAAAAAAACTAGTTTCGTTGCATTGGGTGCAAAGCCAACACCAGTGAGTTTTTTGGGAAACTTTGGCTTTGAGCATCTTGCAGTTACCTGGCTTAACATGGCACCTTCCGCACCGACAAGGAGTCGGAGCATCGCAGCAACATTTCCCGAATGGACAGACACGAGACTGGATGTATTTGATCCCCAATGAGTTCCGCCAGTGGTTCCAGCACGAATCTTCGCTCAGCAATCCGCGGATGCGGGATTTCCAGCAAAGGTGTCTGCATGATATGTGAGCCAAACAGAAGTATGTCCAGATCAATGGTCCTGGGTCCGAATTTCTCACCCCGGATGCGTCCCATTTCCTTTTCAATGTCCAGCAGACCAATCAGTAGATCTTCCGGTGACAGCCTCGTCTCAAGTTCCAGCACCTGGTTCAGGAAATCGGGCTGGGTTTCGATGCCCCAGGCGGCCGTTTCATACAAACCCGACCGACGGAGGATTTTTCCGCATCGATCTTCAATGAACGCAGCTGCTTTTTCCAGATTTTCTTGTCGCTTGCCTAGGTTTCCGCCAGTAAGAATATACGAAATTTCCATGAATACGTAAAATTACACCCTTCGCGGCTTCGTTCCTTCGCGGTGGGGCAATTTCAAAAGAAGCCAAGTGCAAAATTGAACCAATCTCCTAAGGTGGGTTTTGGGCTGATGAAAGAGCGCACTTATATTTTCATCTGGTCTTGTTATTGAACTTTCAACATTCACTGCCAGGCCGGGAGGATGACCATCGTCATGTATTCAAGGCACGGTCTGTTGATACATTTGCATACACCTATTCTAAAAAAAGGAGGGCACATGAATAAATGATCTGGCAAAGACTGAGTATGCCAATTTCTATGAATACCCTTGAGAAATACCAGTTCTGAAACATAAAAAAGCTAACCATGAAAAAGTTCATGTTGATTTATCTGATCGGATGGATGGTAAACATATCCGATCTGCGTGCACAGGAGTTGTTGCCTGAAGTGAAGGTAACTGCCATGCGGTACAAATATCTTTCTGCCGTAGATAACCGGGAATTACCCCAGCCGGTGAAAATGCTGGAGCGCATGGCCGCCGAATATGATGTTAAGAATTCGGAGTATTATGACGACCAGTACGATGAATATTTCATTTCATTCTATCTGCCGCATGGATATGTGTTGGCGACGTATGACAAGGATGGAAAGATCATCCGTACGGCGGAGCGCTTCAAAGATGTGGCGTTGCCCAATACCGTAGCGCGGGCGGTGGCGAACGCATATCCGCAATGGGCGGTCTCCGGTGATGTTTACCTTGTTACCTACAGGGAACAGGAAGGCGCTTCCAAGGTCTGGAAAGTATTGCTGAAGGATGGCGACAGAAGGCGTCGGGTGAAGGTGAAGGAAGACGGTGAGATCGTCAGATGATGGGGATTAAAGTCTACACCGCTAAGGAACAAAGGCGCGGAGGATCCTTCCGCGCCTTTGTTCCTTAGCGGTGAACAGGATCCCCGCATCTGATCGATTGTTTATACTTTTGTTGGCTCATGCCTCCATCTTACCGCCAATCCAGCGCCTTATTCGCCATTGCCGCAGCCAGCCTCCGCTCGATGCTGCGCAGCCCATCTGCGATCATCTTCAGTGTGCTGTTCCCTTTCATCTTCATTCTGGTGTTCGGGTTCCTCTCGTCACCCGTCCCGGTGATCCGGGTGGCCTACGAACGGGCAGGGGATACATCACACCCGATCGCCCGGGCACTCCTTAATCAGTCGAATATCAAGGTATCTGATAAGGATTCCGCCACCATCCGGACGGATCTGGAAAAAGGACGGATCACGGCCCTGCTTCGGATCGATCCCGTCAATCCGGCAGGATACCCGAAATATCGGGTAGTGGTGACATCATCCTCCGCTTCCGGCGACCGGATCGGACTCCTGCAATCTGTCATCCTGAGAACAATAGGAGAGGTGGAACGCACTGCGGATCCCAACCGGCCGGTATACGCCTTCATGGAATCCGTTGAAGTCCCGGGGCGGGTGTATCGAACCATCGACTTCGTGTTGCCAGGCCAGTTGGGATTCTCCCTGCTGAGCGCAGGGGTGTTTGGCGTGGCGTTCCTGTTTTACAACCTGCGCCAGACCTTGGTGTTGAAGCGCTTCTTCGCCACCCCGGTCAGCCGGCCGACCATCATCATAGGAGAAGGGCTCGGGCGCGTGGTTTTTCAACTTCTAACCGCGATAGTCATCTTATCAGTCGGACATTTTGCCTTTGATTTCACCCTGGTCAATGGATGGGTCACCTTCAGTGAGATGTTGTTATTATCACTCCTTGGATTGGTGGTATTTATGGGATTCGGCTTCATCGTCAGCGGACTGGCCAGGTCCGAGAGTGCCATTCCGCCGTTTTCCAATTTGGTCACACTGCCGCAGTTCCTGTTGGCCGGGACGTTCTTCCCCGTTGAAAACTTTCCGACCTGGCTGCAACCGATCTGTCGTGTCTTACCCTTGACGCATCTCAATGAGGCCATGCGGAATGTGGCCTTCGAAGGAGCACATATCACCGACTGCGGCACGGAGATCGGGTATTTGATGCTCTGGGGAGTGGGCGTTTACGCTGTAGCTATCCGGGTGTTCCGTTGGGAATAAATATATATCGATGAGAAAATTTAAATCTATATTTTTTGTCCTCCTCGGTTTGTCGCTGGTAATTTTGGCATTTTCCTCCCTGCTGCCACGAACCGTGATGAACTCACGTTGGGTGAAGGTGGGGGTGCCACGCGAACAGGTCAGTGCAAAGCTGCGCGACCTGGCTACTTGGAAGAATTGGAACCTGCTGCTGGCAGATGCCGCGGATGTCAGATCCACAACAACATCCCTCCAATGGAAGGATCCACGCGGAACCCTCCATCAATCCAAGATCATTGCAGACAACGACAGCGGACTGGTCACCACCCTCACGATGGGATCGGGTAGGCCGATGGAATCCGGTTATGCGATCCAGCAGAGTGGGACAGACTCTGTGCAAATCGTGTGGTATGTAATTGAAGATCTCAAATGGTATCCCTGGGAGAAATTCTATGGCATCATGGCTGGGGATATGAAAGGGCCGCTGTTGCAGGGAAGTCTGGATAGATTGCGGGATCAGTTGCATGAAGATGGGTTGATGCCTAAAAGTCAACAGAACCCTGCAGTTGAGCCCTTCAAGTAAGTGTTGGTTAAGGGAACTTGATTTCGCATCTTCCTGGTCCAAGAGATATCATGTAAATTGAGTACATGAAAATCATAAC
>JBEEMB010000256.1:0-15714 GCA_041167815.1 Bacteroidota bacterium
ACCTTTGCAGCTCAAAATTACGCCAGCCATGTCCAAAATCATCATCAATACCTCCGATGCCCCTGCACCGATAGGTCCATACAATCAGGCCGTCAAAGTCAACGGCATGCTCTTCGTTTCAGGTCAAATCGCGATCGATCCCGCCACCGGAGCCATGCGCACTGAAAGCCTGGAAGAGGAAACCCGTCAGGTGTTGCGCAATCTGGAAGCCGTGCTCAAAGCTGCCGGGATGGATTTCTCCCATGTGGTTAAAACCACCATATTCCTGAGTGATATGTCATTGTTCGCTGCAGTCAACGAGCTGTATGCCACTTGTTTCCAGGGTGATTTCCCTGCAAGAGAAACCGTGGCTGTCAAAGGACTTCCCCGCAATGTGAATGTTGAGATCAGTGTGATTGCAGCTGAGTGATTTCCGTTAGGATACAGCTTGAAAATGTTGTGTACATTCCGTCAAAATTGCTTCCATCACCATATCTCAAATACGCATGAAGACCATATCGTCGCTTTGCGTGCTGGTTGTGTTGTTTTCTGCATGTGAAAACAGCAACGACACTTCTTATCGTGCCGTCACGAATGATCCATTGTTATACAGCCGAACCGTCAAGAATCTGAACGATATCGTGCTGGAGAACAATTTCGCACCGATGGTGGCGGCACGCAATTATGTCTATGCCAACATCGCGGCTTATGAATGTATTGCAGCCGGCGATTCCACTTATCCTTCACTGGCGGGTCAGATCCGTCATCTGCCGGCGCTTCCCAAGCCGCAAGGCACGGACATCGATTTCTCCCTGGCGGCCATGCTGGCGTTGGTGAAGGTCGGTAACGCCGTAACTTTTCCGGAAGGGAGTATGATGTCGCACTACGAACGCCTCGTCAACATGGCGGACAGTGTTGGCATGCCGCGAAAAACCATTCGGAATACGAAAGTCTTTGCAGACAGTATTGCTTCAGCGATCCTTGCCTGGAGCAAAAGAGATAACTATGCAAGGACGAGGGGCGCTTCCCGCTTCAATGTGCTGGATTCCCCGGGAAGATGGACCCCTACACCTCCCATGTATGCAACCGCACTGGAACCTCACTGGAGGCAAATTCGTCCGATGATGATGGATTCAGCCGCCCAGTTCATGCCGCCAAGGCCTCCGGATTTCAACATCGACAACAAGGCGGGCGTCTATTACCGTGCGATGATGGAAGTTAAAAATACGGTCGACAGTCTGACTGACGAGCAAAAGCACATCGCAGATTTCTGGGACGACAATCCGTTCAAGATGAATGTCACCGGACATGTCATGTATGCCACCAAGAAATTCTCTCCGGCCGGCCACTGGATGAACATCGTAGGCATCGCCGCCAAACATGCACAGGCTGATTTCAACCAGACAGTGGCCGCTTATGCAGCCACGTCCATCGCGCTGTTTGATGCCTTCATCAGTTGTTGGGATGAAAAATTCCGGAGCAATTATATCCGGCCGGAGACGGCAATTAACACCTATGTCGATCAGGACTGGCGTCCATATATCCAGACGCCGCCCTTCCCTTCCTACACCAGCGGTCATTCCACCATTTCCGCCGCCGCAGCTGAGATGATGACCAAGCACTTCGGAGCACAGCTCACTTTTACCGACACATCTTTATTGGAGTTTGGCATCGCGAACCGCGAAATTCGATCCTTCCGGGCCGCAGCCCAGGAGGCCAGTGTTTCCAGGCTTTACGGAGGAATCCATTATCGTTTTGACCTTGATGAAGGCAATAAAGCCGGGACCTTATTGGGAACCTGGATCGCTCAAAGGCTGAAGATGCCGAAGTGAACCAAATACGATTATGATTGTAACCATCAGCGGCACCGGCGTGAAACAACACCGGTGCCGCTGATTTTTGATTAACTTCCGTTCATATCCCCTGATATCATGGTAAGTACAGCATCAAGCAAGATTGAGCAAACCGCCGATTTCATGGAGCGGGCCGAGCGCATCTTCAAAGCCCAGCAGTCCTATTTCAGAACTGGCGTTACCCGACCCATCGCCTTTCGCAAACAAATGCTGAAGCGTTTGAGGCAAACGGTTGAACGTCGTGAAAAAGACATTTCAGCCGCTTTGCATCGTGACCTCAGGAAGTCGGAATTCGAAGCTTTTGCCTCCGAAATCGGTGTTTTCTATCAGGAAATCCGCCATACGCTGCGCAATCTCACTGATTGGATGGCTCCGCAAAGGGTACCTACCCCGCTGATTTTCTTCCCCTCCTCCAGTCGTGTCATGCGTGATCCGCTGGGTCAGGTGCTCATCATGGGGCCCTGGAACTATCCATTCCTGCTGATGATGCACCCGCTCGTAAGTGCCATCGCCGGCGGGAACACCGCATTTCTGAAACCATCGGAACAGGCGCCTCATACCGCTGCGATCATTGAAGAAATCATCCGGGAGACATTCGAGGAGGAATATGTCGCTGTTTTCCAAGGATTTGGACATATCGTTGGTCCCGGACTGATGGAGCGATTTCATTTCGACCATGTATTCTTCACCGGTAACCCGACCGTTGGCCGAAGCATCATGGAACTCGCCGCCCGTCAGCTAACGCCGGTCACCCTGGAGCTCGGCGGGAAAAGTCCATGCATTGTTGATGCATCCGCGGACCTCACCCAGGCTGCCAGAAAGATCGCCTGGAGCAAACTCTTCAATGCCGGACAAACATGTGTCGCACCTGATTACGTGCTGGTACATGCCGATGTGCGGGATGCGTTCCTGGAAAAACTGAAAGCCGCCTTCTCCTCCATGACGGGAGAGGACCCACGGCAGGCGGTGGATTTCGGAAGGATGATCAACCGAAAACGTTTCGACGCCGTCAGTCGATACCTTGCCAATGGACGCATTGCATTCGGCGGTCAGACGGATGCTGATGATCTGTTCATCGCCCCGACCATCCTGACCGATATCGATCCGGGTGATCCGGTCATGCAGGAGGAGATTTTCGGTCCGGTCCTTCCGTTGATCACCTGGCGCGATCGCAGCGAGGTGCTCGACTGGATCGAACGCAACCCCTATCCACTGGCGTTGTACGTGTTCGCCAAATCCGGCGAGGCGGTGGATTTTTTTGTCAACAACGTTCGTTTTGGCGGTGGCTGTGTGAACAACGGCATCATCCATGTCGGCAATCCTGACCTGCCCTTCGGTGGGGTAGGGCCCAGCGGACTCGGTCAATACCACGGAAAGGCTGGCTTTGAAACCTTTACACGTCCCAAGAGCGTCCTCAAATCTCCGACCTGGTTTGATGTTCCGCTCTGGTATCCGCCATACAAGGATCATCTGAAATGGGTGAAGCTGCTGTTCAAGCTCTAAATCAATAAGACACCGTCAACCCGCTCATGAAAAAATGGCTTCTGCTGGCACTCCTGCCGCTGCTGATCATCACACTTGTGCTCATTCAAAACAGAGATGCCGTGAATATGACCTTCCGTCAGAAAATGCTGCGTTCAATCTATCCTGTGCTCGCCCGCATCACTAAGAAGGCAGGTCCGAATGGCGTTACAGCCAGACCCGACAGGCCGGTGACGCCACCAACCAGCGTGTATGATCTTCCCATCAAACTGATCAATGGCGACAGCAGCACCCTTGAACAGTACCGGGGTAAAAAAATCCTGTTGGTGAACACGGCGAGCGATTGCGGATACACCGGACAATACACATCGCTCCAGTCTTTGCAGGAAAGATATCCCGACCAACTCGTCGTGATCGGCTTCCCTGCCAATGATTTCAAGGAACAGGAGAAAGCCGGGAATGAACAGATCGCGGCTTTCTGCCAACGGAATTACGGCGTAACATTTCCCCTGGCCGAGAAGGTGAAAGTGGTTAAGGGAGAGGGGCAGGACAGGGTATTCAAGTGGCTCTCGGATCCTGGTCAGAACGGGTGGAACGAGCGGGCTCCGGTATGGAATTTCACCAAGTTTCTGATAGATGAAGAGGGAAGGCTTGCCGGATATTTCGGTCCGGCCATCGATCCGCTGGATATGGATTTTATTGCATCGCTGGGATTGAAATAGCCATATAATTGTTGTTTTGAGGGGATAGCTGCCGGCTGATCCGAAGAGATTGCTTTCGCCATATCGGCTACAAGCCTTATCTTGAAGGGAGAAAGGCTCATTTAACCCCGCCAAAACAAACACAACATGCTTTCCAGAACAGAACTCGAACGCTATTTCTCCGCGGAGAAGCAAATCGGTCTCGTTTTTATTGTTTTCTCCCTCATTGCCATAGCGATTGCTGTTTATTTATATTTTGGCAGGCAGACTGACCTGATGAAGGGGTTCTCTATTCCCGTCTTGGTATTGGGTGTATTGTTCCTGATGCAGGGCCGCACCTTACATGGCAGGGCTGATGGCCTCATGGCTGCCAACCTGCAGGCGTTTGAATCAAAATCCGTCGATATCAAGGATAAAGAACTCCCGCGCATCAAAAAGGTACTGGATGATGTAGCGGCGTATCGTTTGATGGAGATCGGATTGTTTGCCGTTGCTGCGCTGATCGCCTTCTATCTAAGGTCAAAAAGGCCTGAGCTCAACTTCTGGTATGGCCTTACACTTTCGCTGGCCATCACCGCCATCTGCTCACATGGACTGAACTTCATGGTAAAAAAACAGGCACGTGATTACGCACAAAAGGTCGAGTCATTTGTTGGTGGGAAGTAACCGATTGTACACAAACCTTCAATGATGATGATAGACTCGGTGGTGCTGGTGAATGAATTTGACGAGGAAGTAGGGACCATGGAAAAGATGGAAGCCCATCGCCGTGCCTTGTTGCATCGTGCCTTCAGTGTGTTCATCTTCAATGAATCAGGTGACATGTTGCTGCAGCGCAGGGCGCTGACAAAATACCACAGCGGCGGCTTATGGACCAATGCCTGTTGCAGCCACCCCCGCCCGGGAGAAGCCGTAATGGCGGCTGCCACGAGGCGCCTGCAGGAGGAATTGGGGTTTGTAAGTCCACTCAAGACCGCGTTTACTTTCACGTATAAGGCACCTTTCGATAACGGACTCACCGAATATGAATTTGATCATGTATTGACAAGTCAATACGATGGACTCATTCAGCCCAACCCGGAAGAAGTGTGCGAGATCGCTTACAAATCAATGGACGCGATTCGGGCGGAGTTGGACAACAGTCCGGAAAAATACACCGCATGGTTTCGCATTGCTTTTCCCCGGCTGGAGGAGTTTATGGCCTGAGGTCTCCGGATTTTCAAATCATGCAAAAACATACGTCTGACACATGCCCCGGGTAATCGTTATCGGTAGCGGCATCGGAGGATTGGCCACCGCCATCAGGCTGGCCTGCAAAGGTTATGAGGTCACCGTGCTGGAGAAGAACGAGGGCCCCGGCGGGAAGCTCGGACTCATCGAAAGAAATGGCTATCGCTTCGATACAGGTCCGTCGCTGTTCACACAGCCCGCGAACCTGGAGGAATTATTCGAAGTGGCAGGTGAATCGATCCAGGACTTCTTCAGGTATCGCAGTGTGGACGTGTCCTGCAGATATTTCTATGAAGATGGCAAACGAATAGAGGCTTACACCGATCGTGACGCTTTTGCATCGGAGATGCAGCGTGTCGCCGGTGAAGATCCGGCGCGTATACGTGCTTATCTGTCCGAATCAGAACGTATGTACGACGATGTGGGAAAGATCTTTCTTGACCATTCGCTTCATAACCCATCCACCTGGCTCCATCCCCGCGTATTGAAGGCTTTGCGCAGAACCGGATTCAGTCATGTTTTCCGTTCCCTGGATCGTTTCAACCGGGATCGTTTCCGTTCGCCGGAGGCTGTGCAGCTGTTTAACCGATATGCCACCTACAACGGAAGCAATCCATACAAGGCGCCCGGTATGTTGAGTCTGATTCCGCATCTGGAACACAACGAAGGCACGTTTTATCCGGAGGGTGGCATGATATCCATTGTGGATGCTTTGCATCGACTGGCGTTGAAAAAAGGGGTTGAATTCCGCTTCGGTGAAAAAGTGGAAGGCATCCAAACCGAAAATGGCCGGGTGACTGGCGTCAGGGCAGGTGGACGTTTCCATTCATCCGACGTCGTGGTGAGCAATGTGGATGTTTACTATACCTACCGCGACCTGTTGAAGGATGATAAACGTGCTGCGAACGTGTTGAAGCGCGAACGCAGCAGCAGCGCACTCATATTTTACTGGGGCATTGGACGTTCTTTTCCCGAATTACATCTGCATAATATCTTTTTCAGCCGCGATTATGCTGCGGAATTCAGTCATTTGTTCGACTTGAAACGCCCATATCCGGATCCCACGGTTTATATTAATATCACCTCCAAGATGGAATCCGGCCAGGCGCCGGAGGGGTCGGAAAACTGGTTTGTGATGCTGAATGCGCCAGCCGGTGATGTGCTCTCAAACCCTGAAGCTGTGAGCCAGGCCCGGGAAAATACACTGGACAAACTCGAGCGTATGCTGGGAAGGGACATTCGACCTCATATTGAGACCGAAGACGTCCTCACCCCAAAGGGTATCGAACGGAACACAGACTCGTACCTGGGTTCTCTGTACGGGACGAGTTCAAATTCGAAATGGGCGGCTTTTCTCAGGCATCCCAATCGGCGGATGTCATTGCGGGGGTTGTTCTTTACCGGAGGCAGTGTGCATCCGGGTGGCGGTATTCCCTTGTGTATGAAGAGTGCCCGCATCGTGTCAGAGATGTTGCCGTCTGCCACGCAATGGAGGCCGTAAATCAAATAATGCGTTTAAGTATTAAAATCGCCCTATAATTTCACATATTATGCGTTTATTCCTGACGGTTATGCTGATGGTGCATGTTTTGCAGATTCATGCCCAATCTGATGTTCGGAAGAAGATTCAAACAGATTTGATCCTGGTGGAGGACGGAGATACCGTCAATATTCCGGAAGGGGTGTTTTCCATCGATGCGACCCTGTCGATGGAAGGCAAGAAGCGGGTTGTGATCAGAGGAGCGGGTATGGAGCGTACGATCTTGAATTTCGCATCCCAATCTACCGGCGCAGAAGGATTACGGGTATCAGCAGCGGAGCATATCATCATCGAAGATCTGACGGTACGTGATGCGAAGGGTGATGCCGTCAAGACGATGAATGTGAATGGTATTACTTTCCGAAGGGTCCGCACCGACTGGAGCGGAAAACCCAAATCGAGCAATGGTGCCTATGGACTGTATCCGGTCAGATGCTCTAATGTATTGATCGAAGATTGTGTGGCGCGTGGTGCATCGGATGCCGGGATATATGTTGGACAATCCAGCCACATCATCGTACGTGGATGCAAGGCTTTTGAGAATGTCGCAGGTATTGAAATAGAAAACTCCACCAACGCTGATGTGTATAACAATGAGGCGTATAAAAATACCGGCGGAATTCTCGTTTTCGACCTGCCCGACCTGCCGGTCAAACGGGGGGGATATACGCGCGTGTTCGACAATCTGGTGCGTGAAAATAACCTGGCCAATTTTGCTCCGAAGGGTAATATCGTCGGCAAGGTTCCTCAAGGGACCGGCATCATCCTGCTCGCAGCCAATCATGTGGAGATCTTTCGGAACCGGATTCATAACAATCGGACCGTCGGTACCAGCATCAACAGTTATTACATCACGGAAAACAAAATACGCGACAAGTCATACGATCCCTATCCGACAGCTATCTCGGTACATGACAACGATTACATGCGCAAGCGCCGAACCGCCACCATGCGCGGACGTATTGGAAAGTTATATCGGTTCAAGCTCAAGTTTGGTCGAAATGTTCCGGATATTGTATTTGATGGCATCCTGGACGATAAGCGGAAACCTGTCGGAGGAAACTATCCCGGCGAGGATCGTATCTGCATCAATGCCAACAAGCGTGCGGGCTTCGCAAATATTGACGCCGCCAATGATTTCAAAAATATCAGCAGGGATCTGACATCCTATATATGTGTTCAGCCATCTTTGCCGCCCGTAACTTTTCCCGGAAAACAGTGATGGACATGAACCGTAGATCCTGGATGATTGCTGCATCTTTGATCACCGTCTGTATGACGGTGTTGTCTGCAACGGTGAAGTATGACAGGCCTCCCCTGCAAAAGCTGTCTGATTACGGCTTTTTTACAGGCGATCCGTCAGCACACCAACCTGCCAACGGCACAATCCCCTACCGGCTCAATACGCCGCTATTCTCGGACCGTGCGGAAAAACTGCGCTTCATAAGACTCCCTGCCGGAACATCTGTGGCTTACAATGACAGCGCAGTGCTGGATTTCCCGCCGGGGACGGCCATCGTTAAAACTTTTTATTATCCGACGGACATGCGTCGTCCGGATCAGGGTCGAAGGCTGATGGAGACACGTGTCCTGCTTCGTGAAGCATCCGGTTGGAAGGCCCTGCCCTATGTGTGGAATGAAGATCAGTCTGACGCTGTTCTTGATGTGGCAGGTGTGACGCTGGAAGCCTCCTATGTGGATGTTAATGGCAAAAAACGTAAACATCCTTATTACGTTCCCAACATGAACCAGTGTAAGGGATGCCACAACTATTCGGAAGTCATCCGTCCCATCGGTCCATCTGCGCGTCAATTGAGTGGTCCGTTGATCAAGGGCCAAGCCGGACCTTCTCAGTTGGAGGCTTGGGCAAGCATGGGTATCCTGACCGGCTTGCCTCCTGCAGGCCAGCGTCCCGCGGCTATTGTATGGAATGATGCATCTTCTGGCACCGTTGATCAACGCGCGCGCCTTTGGCTCGACATCAATTGCGCACACTGCCACAATCCCAAAGGACCAGCCTCCACTTCTGGGTTGTTTTTAGGGGTGAATGAATCCGATCCACTTAGACTCGGTATCCGGAAATCTCCGGTGGCAGCCGGACGAGCATCCGCAGACCTGGCTCATGATATTGAGCCTGGTAAACCGGAGGCCAGCATCCTTTTGCACCGAATGGAGTCGACCGACCCCGGTGTGATGATGCCCGAGCTCGGAAGAAGCCAGGCTGATCCCGCAGCCGTTGCCCTGGTTCGTGAATGGATACGCAATATGACGCCGGCTCCCTGAACAATCCGCCTCCCGGATTGTATAATCCTTGATGTATTCCTCGATTCAGGCATCATTTCGAGATCGTTCACCTGCCCGTAATACGCAGTTATTCTGGGCTGTTGCTGCGGCTGTAATCGTGCACGTAGCCGGATTGATCGGCATCATCTGGGGAGACCCCGTCTGGTTTTCCTCCAAGACTCCGCTGAATTTGATGTTGATGTTTGTGCTGCTGTTATTGAACCAGTCGCGCAGAGACATTAGTTTCTATTTTTTCATCGCGCTTGGTTTTGCCACCGGCATGGTCACGGAAATGATAGGTGTACAAACCGGTATGCTTTTCGGAGACTATGCCTATGGGAAGATATTAGGTCCGGGCTGGAAGGGCGTTCCGTTCCTGATTGGAGTCAACTGGTTCGTTACAGTTTTCATTTCCATGGGATTGGCCGCTGCCGCCCTGGATCGTTTTGTATCGCACAGGCTGGATGTGTTGAATAAACAATGGGGCAGATTTCTGTTGTTGCCATTGCTGGGGGCCGCAGTGGCCACCGGATTCGACTGGATCATGGAGCCTGTGGCGGTGGCGCTTGGTTTCTGGACCTGGGCTGGTGACGGGGCCATTCCCTTGTTCAACTATTTTTGTTGGTTTACGATCAGCTGGCTTTTATTGACAGCAGGCATGCTGTTGCGGATAGATTTCCGCAATCCGTTTTCTATCCCCCTGCTTTTTATTCAATCCTTATTCTTCCTGCTGCTGCGCTTTTCTTTCTGACGCTCCGCGTTTCAATGTGTTTGCGATGATGGCCCATCGTTTGGATTGGGTTCCAATTTTCCATGACCTCATTTGAAATGTGATGAATATCATAATTTCAATGAATCATTGGCATAGCCGCCATGATCAGCTAACCACGAAACACCAGACATGCCACAACGTGAATACACTGTGATGGATCTGGAGCGCATACAACTCATCTATTTCGTCATCAACCGGGCGTTGGAAATAACCGACAGCGGAAAGGTGATGACCCAGCGTGTGCCGTTGGGAGCCAACCTCAGAGATGCCTTCGAAGTCTTGCGTCCGAAGTTCAGGCGCGAATTGGAGTATGACGATTTCGCATCTTTCCGCGATCGCATTTTTGTACTGCGTGCCAAAAACATAGAATCTGAAACCTTTTTCCGAGGGGAGTTCATGCCCGGCCAACAGGCTGATTCCCTTACTTTTTATGGCATATCCTGGTCGCCGACAGAATCAGATTTGAATGATATGCAGGATGGCGCGATGCTGCCGGTGTCTGCATTTTCAGAAGTATCCGACATGCTGAATGATGGAAGCAACGAGATCATTCGCATGCGTTTTGACAGCCTTAGTCAGGTTGATGCATCCCTTTTGCGCGAAAAACAGCGTTTTGAAGCGTTGTTCGACTACTCCACCATGGCCATACTGGTGTCGGATGATACGGGTACCATCGTATTGGCCAACCGGATGGCCAGACAAACTTTTGGTTACGCGCCGGAAGAATTCATTGGCCGAAGGGTGGAGGATTTCATGCCGGAACGATTCCGGGTCAGGCATGTCGGGCAACGTACCCGTTTCCATGAGCGTCCGCAAAACCGCACCATGGGGCCAGGGCTCGACCTTTATGCTCAAAGAAAGGATGGTTCCGAATTTCCGGTCGAAATCAGCCTTGGCCATTACGAAACAGAAGAAGGGAAATTTGTCATCGCCTATGTGATTGATATATCCCGAAGAAAAGAAATCGAACAGGCCATCCTTCGACAGCAAGAGGAAATGGCCCGCGCACATGCAGAAATCGAGACATTGAATGAAGAGCTGGAGGCCAAGGTCGAACATCGTACCCGCCAGCTGCAGGATACGATGGAAATTCTCGAAAAATCCCGGGATGACCTCGAAAATGCATTGAGTAAGGAGAAGGAATTAAGCGACCTGAAGACGCGTTTCGTATCCATGGCTTCGCATGAGTTTCGTACACCCCTGAGTACCATCCTTTCCTCTGCTTCACTGGTGGCGAAGTACGTGCTCTCGGAAGAACAGGACAAGCGCGACAAACATATCCAGCGGATACGTTCGGCCGTTAGCAATCTCACCGATATCCTCAACGAATTCTTATCCATCGGAAGACTCGAAGAAGGGAAGATACAGGTGAATATGTCCGAATTCAACCTCAAGGACCAGGCCCAGCTCGTTTGTAATGAAATGCAAACCATTCTGAAGCCCGGACAATACATCCAATATACCCATCGAGGCCAAATGGTTGTGCAGTTGGACCTCTCCATGCTGCGCAATGTTTTCATCAATCTGATTTCCAATGCCTTGAAATTTTCTCCGGAGACAGGGCTTATTGAGGTGGAAACCGATGTGAGTGATATGCAAATATTAATTTCCGTGCGCGATCACGGGATTGGTATTTCGGAGGAAGACCAGAAACATTTGTTCGAACGATTTTTCCGGGGTAAAAATGCCACCAATATTCAGGGAACAGGACTAGGTTTGCACATCGTTTCAAAATACGTGGAATTGATGGGTGGCACGATCTCTGTGCACAGCACGTTGGATGAAGGCACAAAGTTTATTGTTAAATTCAGGATATGAAGGACATACTGCTCATAGAAGACAATCTGGAGGTGCGGGAAAATACAGCGGAGATCCTGGAACTGGCCGGCTATAAGGTGATCACTGCTGAAAATGGTAAGATTGGTGTGGAAGCAGCCATGCAGCATAAGCCTGATCTGATCATCTGTGATATCATGATGCCGGTCCTCGACGGCTATGGAGTGCTTCATCTCTTACGGAAGAACGAGCAGTTGCAAAATATTCCCTTCATATTTCTGACCGCCAAGGCTGAGCGTACAGATTTTCGAAAAGGGATGGATATGGGAGCCGATGACTACATTACCAAGCCTTTCACGGATGTGGAGTTGTTGAATGCCATCGAACGCAGACTGCAGAAAGTAGAACTGCTAAAACGAGAATACGCATCTGATATCCACGGTTTACATGATTTCATGCGGGATGCCGGTCGGGAAGACGCCTTGAAGGCATTGTCTGAAGACCGGAATATCAATCATTACAAGAAAAAGCAGTTGATTTATTCCGAAGGAAATCACCCATTGCGTCTCTATTTCGTTCAAAAAGGAAAGATTAAGACATTCAAGTCGAATGATGACGGGAAGGAACTGACGGTTGGCTTGTTTCGGGAAGGAGACTTTTTCGGATACATATCCCTGCTCGAAAATTCGGTGTACAAGGAAACGGCCGAAGCCATGGAGGAATCAGACATTGCCATCATTCCCAGGGATGAGTTTGAATCACTCATCAATGAGAATCCGGAAGTGGCCAGACGATTCATTCGAATGTTGGCCAGCAATGTATCGGAAAAAGAAGAACAACTGATCGGTCTGGCGTATAACTCCCTCAGAAAAAGGGTGGCTGATGCATTGATGACGCTGCAAAAAAAATATCATCGTCCGGGCGCAGAACCTTTCTCCATCCATATTTCCCGGGAAGACCTCGCCAACATTGCAGGCACGGCCACAGAATCCCTCATCCGTACATTGAGTGATTTTCGATCAGAAAAATTAATTGATATCCGCGACGGATATATTGTCATCATCAATGAGAAGAAGCTGAGCAGTATGCTCAATTGATCCGCCGAACATTCAGGAATTGCCGGCTTATTGGATCGAAGCTGCCAGATAATTGTTGAATTCGTATCTCAGATTGGTGAATTCTTTTTCAAGGTATTGCATCTGGCTGCGCAGCTGCTGCTGGCGGTCTTTGGTAGAAATATCCGGCTTGAAAATCTCTTGTCGAAAACGCTGAGCCAGATCACGTTCCTGTTCATTCACATCGTGTCTGAGTTCGTCGATGAATTCATCTTTAATAATGAACTGGTTTTGAAAATGCTCCGCCTGGGCCAGAAAACTGCGGTCAGTTGTTCCGTCCACCACCTCGGCCAGCCGATTCTTCAAAAAACTGTTTTCCTGTTTGAAGAAGTCAATCGATCTTAACCAGGTCATGTTCTCATGATGGTACTGTTCCAATATGTTCACCAGCGCGTTCACTTGTCTCCAGTTCTAATTTTTTTTAAGATCCGCCACCCGTTGCTACACTGTTGCCGGCTGCATACCTTAAGGCCCTTTTATAAGCTTAAACTAAAAGGAATGCTCGACTTTTGTTTAAGATACTTTCACTCAACAATCAACAAAATTAATATTTGGGACACGCAATCTCAATAATTTGTGTCAGAACGGAAACTGATATATATCAGTACTATCTGCAATGCGCAGCTTCTGTGTCACTGATGTTCAGGGATGGACTCAGGAAGGGTATTCCAAGATCCAAACCTCTGATAATTAACAGAATAGACATCATTATCAAGAGGGTAGGGTAGATTTTTTGGAGTTTCAGACGCATCTGCCGATGAAGGAGCGAGCCCATCCAGACCGTGCCAAGCATGATCGGTGCCGTACCGATACCAAATACCGCCATGAATGCCGCACCTTGAATTGGGCTTCCACTGATCGTAGATCCGGCCAAAGCCATGAATACCAATCCGCAGGGCAGCAGTCCATTCAGCAGTCCGGTAGCAAACATGGCCGTGGGTGTTCCTCTGAACAATACCCTGGCCAGTGTTTGACGGATCCGGCCCATCCTCGCGTTGATATGTACTTGAAGCCGATTGACGGGAATGATGGCTGGAACGATCATGAAGAGCAGGATGGTGATCCCCAGCATCAAAGAAATACGTTGTTGCCATCCGAACCACTTGAGACCGCCTCCGACCCAGCCAGCCACCAGCCCTACGGATGCATATGTAGTGATCCTTCCTGCATTGTACAATAAACCACCCGTCAGTTTTTCCCAGGACGCCCTTGCCTGCAGTGGAAGTGCCAGCGCGATCGGGCCACACATGCCCACACAATGCAGACTGCCTGCGAGACCCATGAAAAAGGCGGGTATGAGTAATGCTGTGTTCATTGGTAAATCAAGGCCTGGGCGGCAGGATCGTTTCAGTGTAAAAATCTACGCCATCACATGTCCAGCTGGTCTTGATAATACACATGCCGGTTCGTTTACTGCCCGATGGCAGGATTAATTGATGAGTGCCATCCCGGGTATCGATATCTCCCTTTACGTCCAGCGATTCATCTGCAGGATAATACACCCAAACATGACCTTTGATTTGTTTACCATTGTGGTCTTCCGGAAAAAAAAGCGCAATGGTGTCACCCAACAGGTCCACTGAAAGCTTACCCTGAAGTGCATCCGCTCTTTTAGTCTGGTCGATCCTTTCCTGATATTTAATTTCCTGTTCGTAATAGTCGGGCGTTACGAGGTCAATTTTTTGTCGGCTGGACTGCATGACCAGGAAAAGCATCCCCGCCACGAAGAGCAGATATACCAAGGTTATTTTTGTGCCCCAATTGAATTTCATGATCTGATATTTTAACGCACTGGTCCCATGAAGGTGACGTCCACGTTTTTGATGTTGATGTTTTGCTCGTACACGCCGATACGGATGGGCGTGCGCCGTTTTTTTATTTCTTCCGGTTTAACCTTGATGATGAACGTGGCAGTTTTATATCCTTCCTTTTCTACCATTATATTTTTTCCTACCACTTCAATCTCTCCTTTAATACCTTCCAAACGGAGCGCTATGGGAATGTCTTCCCTTGTCTTATTGGCCAGACGGGCATTGTAGATGTTGGCGATGCGTCCGTCCGGAAGTTCCTGGAACACGGTTCCCGAAGTGCGTAAAATCGTCACATCCACATCATCGCGGCTGATCAACAAATAACTGAGGGCCCCAATGAGTGCAAGCAGTACGAAGGAATAGCCCATGATACGTGCGTTCAATTTTGGCTTTTCACCCTTCACCACATTTTCTTCAGAAGCGAAACGAATCAAGCCTGTCGGTTTTTTTACCGCCGTCATAATCTCATCGCAGGCATCGATGCAGGCGGTGCAGTTCACACATTCCAGCTGGGTGCCGTTTCGGATGTCGATGCCGGTTGGGCAAACGCGGACACAGGCGGCGCAATCAACACAGTCGCCATGTTCGTGCTCATCCTTTCTGACCTTTCCACGCGGTTCGCCTCTTACATAATCATACGCGACCACGATCGAATTTTTATCCAGCAATACGCCTTGCAGACGTCCATACGGACAAACCACGATGCATACCTGTTCCCGGAACCAATAGTACACGAAGAAGAAAACGGTGGTGAAGATGGACAGGGCGACGAAGGTTCCGAAGTGTTGATCGATTCCTTCCGTCATATATCTTTTTACTTCATCCATGCTGATCAGATAAGCCATGAAGAAGTGTGCGATCAAGAAGGACATCAACCAGAAGATCACGATCTTAACGGCACGTTTTCTGATCTTATATCCATTCCAGGCCATCTCGCGGAGCTGGCGTTGTTTGTTTTGATCACCATCGAGCCAGTATTCGATCTTTCTGAAAACCATTTCCATGAAGATGGTCTGTGAACAGGCCCACCCGCAGAATACGCGCCCAAAGACCACGGTAAAGAGGATGACAAAGACAACGAACGTGAGCATCCCCAGCATGAAAATGAAGAAATCCTCCGGACCAAAAATCTGTCCGAACAGGATGAATTTCCTTTTAAGGATATTGATCAT
>JBEEMB010000158.1:0-3361 GCA_041167815.1 Bacteroidota bacterium
ACACTCTTTCCCTACACGACGCTCTTCCGATCTGTTGGCCGGAATCCAGGGATGTGGCCTAGTGGTGGCCCGTCAGCTCCTATCACTGCTGTCGGAGATATCAGACGTTTCTGTTCGATTGATTTCCATCGACCTTGACAAGGAGCACCCCGGTGACGTGGTGTTGAGTGAAAGCACCGCGCTCGATGATAAGGTCGTCATCCTGATAGATGATGTCACCAACAGCGGTCGCACCCTGTTATACGCACTCCGGCCATTTCTTGAATGCCATCCCCGCAAGATTCAGACATTGGTATTGGTGGAGCGGTCTCACAAGGCCTATCCCATTCATCCGGATTTCGTGGGACTCAGCCTTGCAACAACGATGCAGGATCACGTCCGCGTTGAAGTGGATGGGGACCAAATCACCGGTGCATTCATTCAGTGAGCGAATGGTCAGAAATGCAGGAAATGCCCCCGGATTTTACCGCGGCCATCGATCTCCAGTGCCGGTGCCGGGAACTTTAAGATGTTGATCACCGATATGGCTGATCTCAGAAAACGATTCTTTACAGGAATCCTGGAAAGATCCACATCCAGCGATAGAAAAAAACGTCGATATCGTAAGATATCACTTCGGTCTGTCACGACACCCTGATCGTCCTCCCAACGATTCTCCCTTCCTCCCAGCATGTTTCGTGCGCCGTGTCCTACAGCTAGGTTCAACCATGCAGGTACCGGTGCGTTTGGTATGAAAGATTTGATGTTTCCACTGAGCCAGATGGTCTGGCCGTTGTAATCCTTTAGAAACCGCTCTGTCGCAGCCGCGCCGAACAAGTCGTTCACCCTGTCTTTCAAAGTGGCATCATAATCTACCGGGCGATATCCCAGTTTCATGGTGATGCGCTGTTCCCCCCAGGTGAGTTCCTGGGACAGAAACAAGCCTGCACCGGCAGTGTTGAATATCATATCACCGGGACTGAACCCCCATTTTTCCGAAAATCCATCGAGGATTTCCACCATGGACAGGTACCCCATACTGCTCAGGCTGGCCGTCCAGGCTGCCTTCCTTCGGTCCATACCTGCCCAGCGCCAGCAATCAGCGGCCACCCTGCTGCCTGCATAGGTGCTGAAAGCATGCCCCGCTTTATCCATCTGCATCCACTCGCCCCAGTCATCGAACAGATGAAAACCCACCCGTTGATACTGATTGTACCATGCCTGATTCAAAAACAGGAAACTACCGGCGGTGAATCCTCCTTCCAGGGCCCAGATCGCCGTTCGGCGATTTTTCAATACCCGAAGCGAATCTCCGGTTGTTTGCCCTGAGGCACAGCAGGAGAGAGATAAGAGCAAGATCAATGACCCCATGAAATATGCACCTGTTATCCTCCGTTTCATGTGGGAACAAAATTAGCGAATCGACTAACCTCAGTGTGAGAAGTTTTGATGAACAAATCACAAAACTGTGCAGACTTGCGGAGTCCCGGCACTTTGATTATTTTTATGCCTCCCGGCGTGTCCGGCTAACATATCATCCTAAACCACATACCATGGACGCAGCGATCCAACAGAAGGTAGACCTATGGCTTAACGGCAATTATGATCAAGACACCAAATCAGAGATTCTGCGAATGGTTGATCAGGATCCCACCACACTGGCGGATTCCTTCTACCGAAACCTGGAGTTCGGCACCGGCGGATTGAGAGGTATCATGGGCGTAGGAACCAATCGCATCAACCGATACACCATTGGTATGGCTACGCAGGGATATGCCAACTACCTGCGTAAATGCTTCCCTGACCAGGAAGTACGTGTGGCCGTCGGACATGATTCCAGAAATAACTCCCGGACATTTGCAGAGATCACCGCCTCAGTGATGGCGGCCAACGGCATCCGGGTGTTTCTGTTTAAAAAACTCAGACCCACACCGGAACTGTCCTTTGCCATCCGTCACCTCGGATGCCAGGGTGGTGTCGTTTGTACCGCCTCTCACAACCCGCGCGAATACAATGGTTACAAGGCCTACTGGGTGGATGGAGGCCAACTGGTGCCGCCACATGATAAAAATGTGATCACAGAAGTCGAGGCCATCGCCTCTGTGGACGATGTCAAATGGACGGGTGGAGCACACCTCATCTCCCTGATAGAAGAGGAGATCGACGAGGCCTATATGCAGATGGTGAAGAACCTGAGCGTATATCCCGAAGTCATCGAACGTCAACAGGATCTGTCCATCGTCTATACTCCGATTCACGGTACCGGTATCGAACTGGTTCCAAGAGTCCTGGAAAGATTCGGATTTCGGAATGTCCATCTCGTAGAGGAACAAATCGAACCCAATGGGAACTTCCCCACGGTGGTTTATCCGAACCCGGAAGAAAGTGAGGCGATGAGCCTCGGACTCGCCCAGGCCACACGCCTCAATGCCGACATCCTGTTGGGCACAGACCCTGATGCAGACCGCGTGGGTATTGGCGTTAAGAATGATAAAGGCGAATGGGTGTTGCTCAACGGAAACCAGACCGCGGTCCTCGCCTTCAATTACATGATTGAAGCCCGCAAGGCAAAAGGCATAGCCAGACCGAATGATATGGTGGTAAAAACCATCGTAACCACCGATCTCATAGATACCATCGCCGCGGCCAACAGCGTCAACTGTTACAATGTGTTGACTGGTTTCAAATGGATCGCGGAACTCATCCGTGAAAAGGAAGCCAATGAACATTACATCATAGGTGGAGAAGAATCCTATGGATTGATGATCGGCGACCAGCTGCGCGATAAAGATGCCGTCAGTGCCGTAGCCCTGCTTTGCGAAATGGCGGCGTATGAAAAGGATAAAGGACGTAGTCTCTTCGATAAACTGATTGATATTTACCTGACTTATGGTCATTACCGCGAACATCTGGTGTCCATCACCAAGAAAGGGATGGATGGCCAACAACAAATTGCGGATATGATGGAGCGTTTCCGTAAAGAACCTCCCCGTTCACTCAACGGCGTTGCGGTGGTCAGGTTGTTGGATTACGAAAAACGCGCCGCTACGGACCTCGTAACAGGCAAGGTTGAACCGATCACCTTACCTAAGAGCAATGTCCTTCAGTTCGTGCTCGAAGACGGAAGCAAAGTAAGTGCACGACCTTCCGGAACCGAGCCCAAGATCAAATTTTACTTCAGTGTTAAAGGTGTGCTGAATGCCCGTGAAGATTTTCATGCGGCTGAAGCACTACTCACTGCAAGAATTCAGCGGATCATCGATGATCTTGGTTGCTGATAATAAATCAACCCTCATAAGCCGCGCTCCAACTGATGCGCGGCTTTTTTTTGAATAAAACCTTCGCAAGTCTATTCGAAAACCATGAAGTAGGTTGATCATGC
>JBEEMB010000211.1:0-3045 GCA_041167815.1 Bacteroidota bacterium
CGGGTGAATTGCAGCAGGTATTCTATTCCGCGGTGTATGTCCATCCTGTCCAGCTTTTTTCTGAGCTGACTGAGGAGGGAGGCATGCGTCTGTGTACTCAGGGGGATGTTGAAATGATGCCGGTAATCTGTTACCGGATAGTTTTTGAGCAATCCCGGCAACGCGGTGTTAAGGGAAATATCCAGCTGTTCCTGACGTTTTCCGACAGGAAAGGCAAAGGATTTGTTTTCGTAGGCTGCTGTTGGAAATTCGGGTAGTTTGTCGATCCCGAACCTGAAAGATTTTGTGGAAGATGATGAAGCAAGCCGGGACCCATTGTCCGGCGCGCGGTGTTCATCGAATCCGTAATCATGGGCGTTGATGCAAATGAACTGTTTGCCGTCAATCATCCGGCCGGGAAGATTGTAGACGGTGTCATCCGTCCGGATGTACAGCCAGATGCGGCTTCCTTCCAACACGGCCAATGGCTCGAAACCAGACAAACGCAGCAAGTGCCATTTGGTCATCGTGTACCCGTGGTAGTCAGAAGATTTCGTTATGATCCTGTCTGCCACCCTTCTGATGAGTTGGTAGTAGAACCAATCGCATAGGTTTTGGCTGGTGCGCAGGTTTTCCATTTCCGGTGTCAACTCCGACAGATGTTCTTCCATCCATTGATCGAAGTGGCGAATGGCGGCCTCATCCTGAAAGTCATATGCGGGGGCCGAAGGCAAGGATTCCGGAAGATGAAGGGTGTGACCAATGAAATCCAGGCGTTGGTTTTCCTGCAATGGCTGCCCTGTCAGGTCATTGAGGAACGACCAGATCAGGACGGCGGGCAATATCAGGGAAATCTTTCGCAAGGGTTATCCACATTTACTTCTTGAAGTTAATGATAAATTAACATAGAAGCAAACGTGCGAACGCCAAAAAGATTGTGTTCCGTGAATATCGAAACGCTTCAGCGTTTTTTCGGATACTTTTTATTCCCCTTCGTATAGTACCATACAATGCGATTCATGGCATCATCCTCTCCGCCGTCTACTTCCTCGAATAATTCATTCATGGAATCCAGCGCATACTTACGTTCCTTGCCGCGCAATGCGTTCAGTGGTTTGTTCATCTTGTCCAGCGGGATATTGTTGGGCAAGGCCTGGAAAGAACGTTTCACGGGTGCGTTGCGGAAGCAGTCGAACATTGGACTGGCCGTTGCGTCCAGGCTGTGCATGGGTGGCAGCCCGAGGATCTGTTCGATCGTGCGGACCATGGATGTCTGGTTGTATTGGGTGGTCACGACGTCTCCGGTGCTGTATTGGCTGATGGCCATGCCGACGGTACGATAGCCCGAGATATGATCCCATCCACTTTGTGAGTCGTCCTGGGTGACGAGGATGACCGTTGAATCAAAGTATTTGCTGCGAGTGATGCGTTCCACGATGCGTCCCAGCGCCAGATCGTTGTCCGCCACCATCGCATCGGGGGTTGGAAAGTCGGGGCTCAGTCCGGCGCCATGGTCGTTCGGCAGGGATACGATCATCAGGTGTGGCAAGCTGTCGCCGGCTTCGTAGCGATCCCATTCGCGGATGAACACATCTGCCCGCTGCTGGTCGGAAAATACCAGGTTGTCGTTGTCCGGAAAATCCGGAGAGATGATGGGGCGCAGCGGAGCGATGGTTGTTTCGTTATGCCAGACGGCGGGTTTGCCGCTTTGGTAGTGTCTGTACAGTTCCGTCCATTTGAGTTTCTTGTCGTACACGGTCAGGCAGGCTTCCCCGAAAATCCTGACTTTTTTTCCATAGGCCATGGCATGGTTCCAGATATAGCCGGTCTTGTTGTACACCATCGCATCTTCCTGGCGGTGCGGATAGCTTCGGAACCAGGCGCGGACGTTCTTCTCCACGTAGTCGGAGACGATGGCGGCATTACTCCACTGGTGTCCTTCAGCGCTTGATTTTCCGGAGGCATAGTAGTTGTCCATCCAACCGAAGGTCCGGGCGAGGGCGTGGGTATTAGGTGTGGCTTTCTCGCCGAAGACGCACAGGCTGCTGTCGCCGCGGCCTTTGGACATATCTCCGAACACCTGATCGTAGGTTTTATTTTCCTTGATGATGTACACGACGTGTTTGAAGATGCTGGGTTCTCCAATGCGTTCGGGGACGGGCACGGGGGCGATGTTTTCCCGGGCTGGGAGGGAAGCGTTCATGAGTCGGTGGTCGAGTGCCTGGCGTAGGACTGACTGTGTATGTGCTTCCAGCGTTGAAGCATCGGGCAGCGGGATGATGCTTACGGAGGCGAGCTGATAGTGTACACCCCTCGCTTTCCGGGTCGGGTTGATGACGTTGACGCCTTCGGATTCGAGGTTGGCGACGATCAATTTATCGCCCACCACTAATAAGCCGGCGGGATAAGCTTCGGTGGGGATGAAGCCCTGGACACGAGAGCGGTTTTTGTTACCCGTTCGTCCGGATAGTTTGATGACGGCAACGGCATTGTCCATGCCATTGGATACGAACAGCGTTTGTCCGTCGGGGTGCAGGCTGAGCCCGTTGGGTGAGCTGCCCCCGCTGATGGTTTGTCCTTCAAACAGTCCAACGGCAATGGTTTCCGTGACTTTGTCATTTCGGGTATCGATGACCGTTATGTCATCGCTGTTGCCGTTGGACACATAGATATGACGCTGGTCCGGAGATGATATGATGGCGTTGGGATGCAGTCCGGTTTCGATCTCCCTGATCAATGTTCCGCTTTCCGGATCGATGACGGAAACATTGCCCCGTGCGGTGGCACCCGTCTCCGGTGCGGTGTAGGCGGCACCCCAGGGGACGCCGGCCTGGTCGGTCTGGCTGTCGGTCACTTTAGGTCCCGCCCAGTTGGTGACATAGAGTTTGCCATTGGAGAGGGTGACGCCATAGGGGGCCACGCCGGTGGATGTTTTCCAGACCACACGTTTATCGGCCCAGCGCAGTTTCATCAGTTCGTCGTTGCCATTGAGAACGATGTACAGGTGCGGGTCTTCCCCTCCGGAGACATGGATCTCGTTGGGGATGGCATTCTTCGCGGGTGCTT
>JBEEMB010000326.1:0-3332 GCA_041167815.1 Bacteroidota bacterium
GTCATTGTTTTGTATTCTTCAATCCGTCCCGGATTCAGGATTCCCCGACAGTCGAATACAAATCCTCCGCCGTTTCCGCTGGCATCTGCCGGGATGCCTTTTCTGAAGGAGAAACTGCGGACGTTGACTTCCAGCGGGGCATCCGGACCCGCCTTCACGGTTTCATATCTGCTGATGATATCGTCCGTCACGATCGACCGTAGTACCTTTTGAAGTTCCGGCAGTCTCACAGGCATGCGCTTGTTCTCCAGGAACCAACGCAGATTCCGCAGTGCAAATGGAATGCTGGCAATGAAATGGGGCTTGCGTTCGAACAATCCCCGGAACCCATACGCACCAAGGGTTTGAAGCATGCGGATCAATACAAATCCATCATAGCTGTCCATGAATTGGGTACGGTCAAGGCTGCCCTTCAGCAGACTGTTTGCCTGGTCGAAGTAATGGGAGAGGAGCTGGTCCCTCCATTCATAAGGCATAGAGGCCCTGGCCTGCCATAGCATGGATGCCACGTCATATTGGAGTGCGCCCTGCATGCCTCCCTGATAGTCGATGAAATGCACCCGTTCGTCGTTCACCATCACGTTCCGGCTTTGACAGTCGCGGTGCATAAAGAACCTCTGCTCCTCCTGCATGAGGAAACTGCTTAGCAGATCGAAATCGTTCATCAGCAGGTTCTTATCATACGGCAGATCCAGCGCGCGTACGAAGTAATACAGGAAGTAAAGCAGATCCGAATAGATGGCTTGCTTGTCGAACGACTTGGTGGCGATGCAGTGGTTGTAGTCAAGGTTCTGCCCACCTTCAATCTGCAATCGTGCCAGCTGCGTAAGTGTCTTCTTGAACAGTCCGAACACATGCTCATTGAATCCCTCCGCTTGCATGATCTGGAACAGCGACACATCTCCAAGGTCTGACTGCAGATACATGGTACGTTCCGGATGGACGTGGAGAATTTCCGGTACCGGTAGTTGCTTCAGGTGGAAATGCTTCGAAAACTCGATGAAGGCATTGTTTTCCGGAACATTCGATGGGTTATAGGTGGCAATATAATGTTGCCCCCCATGATGCACCCGGAGGTATTGGCGGTTGCTGCCGGACAGCGGAAGGGTTTCGATCTCCGCTTTGCTGCCAGGTTTCCAACTGCTGAACAATTCCAATATCTCATGATGAATATCTGCCATAATTACCTGCTTGAGCCGCAAAGTTATCCATTGCCTTGCAACCCACTTTAAAATTTAACGAACCGGTTTTTCTGCTGAAAAGAACAGCCAGATCCTTCGGAGGCCTCAGGATGACATTGACTTTTTGGGTGTATTTGCAAACGCCTCATCAAAAGGCAGAACAGCCAGATCCTTCGGAGGCCTCAGGATGACAGTAAAAGAAGGAGACAGTCATCGTTCGGAGGCCTCAGGATGACATTCCCAGGGGATACTGTCCCGGAAAGAAATGCCAAACGCAATTACTCTCGGATGACTGCCCTCCACTTTTTCTGTCATCCTGAGGCCTCCGAAGGATCTGGCTGTTCCACCATGCATTAACAAAGGCCTGTGCCATGACAACCACCCCTGTATTTGTTCATCCCGAGGCCTCCGAGGGACCTTGTATTCGGCTGTTCAAACCGTTTTGTCGATGGCCTGTTGCAATCAAATAAAGTATTGACAGTCTCACCGATCCAACTGCTCCTGCATGCGCCGTACCCGATCTTCGAGTTTTTCAGACGACATGCTCTCCCGCATACTGTCCACCTTCACCGGAAAGCTGAATGGAGTCAACCGCTCCGGATAAGTGATCACAATCCGTCCTCGGGAAATCCGGTCGAGCATTTCACGCAAACGGGCTTCCTCCATTTGATGATCAAAGACCTCCTGATAAGCCTGGCGCAAGAGGATATTGCCCGGATCGTATTCCTGAAATACCTGGAAAAGCAGGGAGGTTGAAGACTGCAGATGCCGCGCTTTTTTCTGTTCACCGGGCATCCCTTGGAATACCAGTCCGCCGATGACGGCGATGTCCCGGAATTTCCGTTTCGCCATCTCCGTGGCATTCACACTACGCTGGATGTCTTCCGTCAGGTGTTGGGCAGAAAAAAGCTCATATGCATTGCTGTCATCCAACGGGATGGGCTGATCGCTCAACAGTTCGAAACTATAGTCGTTCATCGCAAAAGAAAAAGTGATCGGATGAAGTCGACTGATCCTCCAGGCCAGTATGGCCGCCATTGCCTCATTCACCAACCGGCCCTCGAACGTATGTACAAATAAATGAAAGCCATCTTTGGTCTCTACATGCTCGATCAGCAGTTCGTCCCGATCGGGGATATGCGACAGCTCGCGCTGCAGTTTCATCAATGTTTGCAGGGCTGCCAGCTCCGGCTCATGAGTCATGCCCCGCCCGGCCTCTTCCAGTTTGATGCGAAGCATCCGGCCAAGATGTGATGAAAGCGGCATCCGTCCACCCATCCAACTCGGAACGATCGACTTCTTGGCATTTGATTTCCTCACCAGCACGGTCATGTCGCGGATCATCACGAACTCCAGTTTTCTGCCGGCCAATGTGAATACATCACCGGGCAGGAGTTTGGAGATGAACCATTCTTCAATCACCCCGACATATCCCCCCGTGATGAATTTCACCTTCAGCATCGCATCACTCACAATCGTGCCGATATGTAACCGATGGCGCATCGCGATCCTTCGATTGGTGATCCGCCACCTTCCATCCTCCACTTCGATTTTCTTGTATTCATCGTACTGACGCAGGGCCTGACCTCCATCACGCAGAAAGATAAGTGCGGCAGACCATTCATCCTCCGTCATTTCCCGAAAGCACCAGGTGGACCTGACCTCTTCCCAAATTTCTGTGGGAACGAAACCGTCGGATACCGCAAGGGTGCAGAGATATTGGATCAGTACATCAAAGCAACGCGCTGATGGTTGACGATGCTCTATCGTTCCTTCCTGGATGGCCGCTTTGAGGGCGGCGACTTCGACCAGTTCCAACGAGTGTGTGGGCAGGAAATAGATCCGGCTGACTTCTCCGGGTTGATGACCACTGCGACCGGCCCGTTGCAAAAACCTGCCCACTCCCTTGGGCGATCCGACCTGGATCACCGTGCTCACCGGTCTGAAATCCACGCCAAGATCGAGACTGGACGTACAAACCACCGCCTTCAGGGTACCTTCATGCAATGCTTCTTCCACCCATTCCCTGAGTTCCTGCTCGATGCTACCGTGGTGCAAGGCAATGGCCCCGGCCCAATGCGGAGCCACATCCAGCAGGGTCTGGTACCATGTTTCACTCATGCCCCGGGTGTTGATGAAGATCAGACTCGT
>JBEEMB010000015.1:0-10910 GCA_041167815.1 Bacteroidota bacterium
CGTGCGCACAGCCTTGTCGCGTGACCAGGTTTCCACAATGCCGGATTCCTGATAAGAGAACACCTGTGCAACAGGATAGCTGTTTATCAACCATTGAAATACTTCAACCGCATCACCGTGAAAGACCTCCACGCGTCTTCCGAAAGGGGCCAGCCGTTGTTGCATGTCCATGATCGACTGCCATTGAAAGCGGGCATGCCGGATGTCGAAATCAGGCAAGCTCATCATGGAGGGTTCAAACAGGAAGATCGGGAGATAGGGAATGCCTGCCGCTTCGGCCTCCTGGAAAGGGCGATGGTCGCGGGTCCGGAGGTCGCGCTTGAGCCAGACGATGTTGATTTTGGGGTGCTTGATCATGCTGTTGGCCGTTCTATCAGATGGTATTGAATAACAATCTGGTATGGGTCCCCCCGGTTTTAATGAACGCTGAGGAACTAACGCGGGAGGAGCGGCATGGTTCGACAGTAGTTCGATTTTATCCCAATGGTTGATGGAAGGAAATGAAATACTGAACTACTGATAGTTTTTTCGGATCATTTTAGAATATGTCGGCTAATGAACAGAAAAATATCTTTATTGAAATATTTTTACGTGAAAGAAAAATCATACCGTGATAATTATTGCGTATCCGAATCTTGATATTTCAATCATCGGAAATCATCTTATCAAGATAATATAAACTTAATATCAGTAATTATTATCATTTCATCATTATCATACATAATTTATATGCATTTCAAATCATCGATATTTTCAATCATCCTTCTCATATCATCATCATTATATTCACAATCATCTCTTCCATCCGTTGTCAACGGCAGTATTCAGCGCATCGATTCATTCCAATCAACATTTGTAACGCCCAGAAATATTGATGTTTGGCTGCCTGAGGGATATGATCCATCGAAAAAATATGCTGTGTTATACATGCATGATGGGCAGATGCTGTTTGATTCAACGCAAACCTGGAATAAGCAGGCATGGGACGTTGACGACGTCGCTGCCCGATTGATATCAACGGGAAAGATCAAAGACCTGATCATCGTCGGCATCTGGAATGGTGGTCAGACAAGGCATCAGGATTATTTTCCTCAACTGCCATTCGAGCAAATGTCAGCGGCTGAAAAAGACACCGTCGTCGCGCAGTTACAAAGCGCTGGCAGGACGAAGGAGGTCTTCCGTCCACGGTCCGACAATTACCTGAAATTCATTGTTAAGGAGTTGAAGCCTTTTATCGACAAGCATTACTCCGTGAAGACAGACAGGGAAAACACCTTCATCGCTGGCAGCAGCATGGGTGGCCTTATATCACTCTATGCTCTTTGTGAATATCCGGATGTATTCGGTGGTGCCGCCTGTCTGTCGACACATTGGGTGGGAACCTTTACCTTGAAAAACAATCCGGTCCCCCAAGCATTCATCAATTATCTGAACCATAAACTTCCGCGTCCGAATCAGCATACGATCTATTTCGATTGCGGTGACCGGACCCTGGATGCTTTGTATCCTCCCATTCAACAACAAGTGGACAGCCTGATGGCCATCAAAGGATTCAATGATATCCATTGGATTACGAAGTATTTTCCGGGAGATGATCACAGTGAGCCATCCTGGCAGCGGAGACTGCATATCCCATTGACTTTCCTGTTCAGTAAATAATCGTGCCAACGATGAATGTTGGTCTCTTCTGAATCCTTTCTACCGCTTGATCCTACCGAATTTCAGTTTTTCAAACGATATTCAATTTGATACCACATGACGATAAACCTTCGATCATCGTTGCCGGGATTGGAACAGAAAAACCAATCACACATGAGATGATGTTCATCCGGCCTATACGATACAGCCTGAAATTGGTTACATTTAGACAGTCGATCGTAGTTCTTGTACGACGGGATTTATTCAGCCGCGATCTGTTTTCATTTCAATAAGACGGCAGCTGATGAAATCAGCTGTCAGCGGTTGTTTCATCAACATCATTTATATTTTGAGTCATTTTTTTTACAATATTGCGTATGCCCACTGATCACTTTCAGCACCAGGTTGCCATGGTCACCGGAGCAGGATCCGGTCTGGGCGCTTTTATTGCCTCGGCCCTCAAAGAGGCCGGTGCCATAGTATGTGGTATCGATCTGGTCGGAAGTCATTCCGGCATAGATATGTTTCTGACCTGTGATGTCACGGACGAGGCATCAGTAGCATCAACTGTGGCGCAACTGGCCGCCCGTTTTGGCCGGATCGATATCCTGGTCAACAGCGCGGGCATCACGGGCATCACAGGAATTCCTTCACATTTGACGGATACCTCGAACGTACGCAAGGTATTTGATGTGAATTTCTTTGGCAGCTACCTGACGTCGAAGCATGTGCTTCCATTGATGAAGGAACAAGGTTATGGTCGCATCCTGCACATCGCCAGCATCGCGGGAAAGGAAGGGAATGCGGGCATGATTGCCTATTCCGCTTCTAAAGCAGCCGTCATTGCCATGGCCAAGGTGCAGGGCAAGGAATATGCGGAGATGGGCATCACCGTCAATGCCGTAGCCCCGGCGGTGATACGTACACCGCTGGTGGACGCAATGCCCGAGGCGCAGGTCAGCTACATGACAGATAAGATTCCAATGAAACGATGCGGTACATTGGAGGAGATCGCATCCCTCGCGCTATATATTCTATCACCGGCCAACAGCTTCACCACGGGTTTCACCTTCGATCTTTCGGGCGGAAGGGCTACCTATTGAACCAAATACCATGAACGAACAGACTCAACTGTCGGATTTCCATGTCGCTGTCATCGGCCTGGGGCTGATGGGATGCGGGATCACCTCCTGCCTGCTCATCGCAGGCCACCCGGTGACGGCCCTTGCGCCCCTTCCATCAGATCTGGAACATGCGGAAGAACGGATCCGCAAACAACTGGAACAGTGTCTGGACGAGGGGTTAGTCATCCATCAACCGGATCATTATCTTGCCCGACTGACCATCACCACCGATTATGCCAGGTTGTCTTCGTGCAGGCTGGTGGTGGAATGCATCATCGAAGACATGGAGATCAAACGAGGTGTATATCAGCAGGTGGAGGCGGTGATTTCCGACGATTGTCTGCTGACTTCCAATACTTCTGCCATACCGATCAGCGTCTTGCAGGGAATGACCAAACGGCCGGACAGGTTCTTCGGACTGCACTGGGCGGAACCCTGCTATACCACAAGGTTCCTGGAGGTCATTTGCGGTCATGAAAGTGATATCGCCAAAGGCGAATACCTGTATGAACTCTCCCATGGCTGGGGCAAGGAGCCTACGTTGGTGCGCAAGGATATCCGTGGATTCATCACAAACCGGCTCATGTATGCGGTATATCGGGAAGCCTGCTGGCTGGTGGAAAACGGATATGCCAGCGTGGAGGATGTCGACCGGGCCTGTCGGAACAATGCCGGCTATTGGATGACCTTGTGCGGTGTCTTCCGCTGGATGGACCTGACAGGGGTACAAGCCTATCATACGGTCATGAAGGACCTGCTGCCGACGCTCAACAACTCTACTGAAGTGCCAAAGCTGATCGACGATATCGTGAAGGCCGGAGGCAAGGGCGTGTCAAATGCTCATGGCTTCCATGCGTACACACCCGAGGAGGCCGAATGCTGGGAGGAGACCTTCCGGGAATTCGCCTTCGACATCAGGCGGCTGGCGATAAAGTATCCTGCTGATGTGGTGAAGCGGAAGCTACAGCAGCATGGGGATGCTGAAAATGGTCAACTTCATCGATAAGGTCTACTGAAAGAAAGGATAGTGTGACCTGTCCGACATCGCCGGAGATACGCATCTGTGCCTCCTGATGCAGCTGTCCAGAGATTTGCCCAAGATCACAGGACGTGATGTTTACATATTTCTCCAATCCATTCGCGCGTGCTTTGAGCGAGGACGTCAACAAATCATAATAAGTACATAAATTTGTACATAATTATGTACATCATGTTGACCACCACCCTTTCAGATTTTCGCAAGGACATCAAATCTTATCTGGACAAGGTTACACAGGGTTTCGAAACATTGATCATCAACCGGGGGAAAGACACCGGGGTGGTCATCATTTCGCTGCAGGAGTACAACTCGCTGAAAGCCACTCAGCATGAAATGTCGTCCCGTGCAAATGAACAGCGTCTGGATGCTTCCATTGCGCAATTCAAGGCCGCCAGAACGGTCCGGAAAAAACTGATGGAAGAATGAACATCACTTTCACCGAATTTGCATGGGAGGATTATCTGTATTGGCAGAAGAATGACAGGCAGAAATTGAAGCGAATCAATGAGTTGCTGAAAGATATCGGGAGAAATCCTTTCGACGGAATCGGAAAGCCTGAGGCATTGAAATTCAAATATGCAGGCTATTGGTCAAGGCGAATCGATGAAGAACACCGGTTGATCTACAGGGTGGTGGACCTTGAGATCCAGGTCTTCAAGTGCCGATTTCACTACGACTGAACCTCATGCAGTGTGGAAAAAGAACGATGCATTCCTGTGTTGCAGGATGTTGTCCTCATATTTTCGTATGCTCACTTCGACTCCACATTGGTCAACCCCGGCTTGTCAACGGTGATCGATCCGGCCCAGATGCACATCGTTTTACTGGATTCCAACATCGCCGGATTCCCGCCAATTTTTAGCTTTTTCGCCGCAGGGTCCCAGGGCATCAATGGCAGGGGGATACAGGATGATGGTACAAATACTGGAACCGGACCGGCCATCTTCCAGTTCATGGGGTTGGCGGGAGAATTGCAATTACCGAAGGCAGGAACATTCAGCATGGGAATGAAATCCATCTGAGTGGCGATCGGTTTGGAGGTCGCGTTCATGGTCATCCCGATCGGGAGCACCATCATATCCTTGGGGCCGGAACCGAAAGAACATTTGAGCTTGGCGCCCATGCAGACACATTTCGGCATGAAATCTTGAGTTGGTTCAGCGGTAAGATGTCCAAATGTAATGCATCGGTTGGGTTGAAGGAATACTCACTTCAAGTATGGTCCCTTGTCATTCCATCCGACTTCCCGATTGGAAAGAAACCAGGTTTTTCCGTGATCGTTGTTACCTTGATAGAAGAGCCATGTTCTTCCGTCTTCGTCCTGGAACAGATGTGGATGACCCGATTCGCTGTAGTTCCAGCTGCCCGGATCTCCGTTGGTGAGGAATGGTTTGTTGGAGAGTCGTTGCCACTTGACGCCATCGGTGCTTTTGGCCACGCCGATCTGCTGTGGGTCGTTATTGTAGGCACCGGCGTAGAACATGTACAGGGTATTGCCGCGTCGGACGATCGAGGCGCCTTCCACACACTGACCCTCCCAGGGATATTCAGGTTTCAGGATCGGTGCATTGGTCAGCTGGGTCCATTGGTCGCGATTGAAATTCGTGGTCAGGGGCGCAGATGCCACGCCCTGCATTTGGATCTTGTAGGCTGAATCGCGTGTGGCGAAGAAGAGCAGGTATCGATCTCCGAAGGGGAAGACTTCCGCATCGATGGCACGGCCGCAGTTCCAGTCGCCCGTAGGCCGGAAGATCGGGTTGGTGGGGTTGCGTTTGAAGTCGATCCCGTTGTCAGATACGGCATGGCAGATGGCGTCTTTAGGACCATTGCCATAGGTCTGGTAAAATAAGTGTACCTGCTTGCCAATCACCAACGCACAGGGAGCGGCCAATCCATTTTTTTCCGGCTCTGTTGCGGGTGTGATCTCTCCGATTTTAGTCCAGTGTGTCAGATCTGTACTTTGGGCAACACCAATGCCCAGGCCCTTGACCGGATTGTTTTTGTCAACATGTGCAGGCAAGGTGTAATACATCAAATACTTGCCATTGAACTTGACGACATGTGGATCCTTTGAAAACGGGACACCTTTGCGGGTGGTGTCTCCAAACATCATGGCGGGGCGTGCGTGCTCTTGAGCGATCATCGATAACGGCAAGAGACCGAATAACAGCAATATAAATTTGTGCATGCCTGAAGGTAAAGGAAAATTGGCATTGAAGTCAACGCCTGGAAAGCTCGGCAAGTTTCAACAATTATGCAGACATTGCGTGTATGGCCAGTCAAATCCATTCGTCATGCGTGAACAGAAAGCCCGTTTCATTCATCTCATGCATGTTGCGATGCATCCTGGTGTTGATGCTGTTACCGATGACATTCCATGCTGTTGAAGCACAGGAGCGATCGACCGATGATCTGGACATCGCATCCCGCATCCAGACTGTCGACTCGACGAATATCTTCATCGACCCGGGATATTATACCTGGTGTGGAAGTGGCATTCGAGGTGAGGATGGGCGGTACTATATGTTTTATGCCCGATGGCCGCATGGTCCGAGAGTGCCTGATGATGATTCCCTGAACCGGATATTCGACGGGTTCAAGGGCTGGCAGAAATATTCGGAAATAGCAATTGCGGTTTCTGATAGACCGACCGGACCCTTCCGGCATGTAAAAACGATCATGAAAGGCAGTTTCTCGGAAGATCGTTGGGACAGGTACACTTTTCACAATCCTCAGATCAATTTTTTCGAAGGGCGATACTATCTCTATTTTATCAGCAATGCTTTTACGGACAACATGCATTTCACCAGACAGCTGTCGAGAGAGCAGCTGCATTGGTACAAATACAATTGCACGCAGCGGATCGGTGTTGCATCATCCCCGGACATTGCGGGTTTTCTCAACGGCACTTTTCAGCGCAACCCCCGGCATCTGATCATGCCCGACAGTGTACGTACCTGGGAGGTAGCCGTGAATCCTTCCGTGACACGTGGACCGGATGGCCGGTATTACATGATGTACAAATCCAGAAAGCCGGATCTCGGGCACATGACGTTTTGGATGGCGGTGGCACCGACCCCCGAGGGCCCTTTCACCCATTACAGCGAGGTTTCCACGTCGGCCGACATGGCTTGTGAGGATCCATATCTGTGGTACGACAGGCGTCGGAAAAGATTCTACGCCATTGCCAAGAATTTTTCTACGAACAGCAAACTCGACAAAGAATTCGGTTCGCTGGTCCTGCTGTCATCGAAGGATGGCATGAAATGGGATGCAGCCCGGCATACGCTGGTTTCGCCGCGCAGACTCCGCTTCAGCAACGGAAATGAGGTAAAGCTGGCACATCTGGAACGCCCTGGTCTGGTGTTCGACCGCAAGGGCCGAATGGTGGCGTTGTATGCGGCAGCGGCTGTGAAAAATCCTTTCAATAATAAAACATTACGCGTCGAATCTGAAGAGAACACCTTCAATGTCCAGATCCCGCTGGGTGGGAAGTGAACAACAGGTTGATGATTTGCATTGTATCACACTAAATATTTATTGAAAAACAATAAATAAATGACTTTCTTTGCTTTCAAAAGCATATTAAATGTCCACCCCATCCACTCATTGGACTTATAAATTGTTGAAAGGCATCACGCCTGTGGTGTTCATTGGTCTGTGCATCAAAACGGGGAGTCTGTTGTTCTCTGTCTTTGTCAGTTTGTTTGTCAACCCACAAGCGTCCAAAAATCTGTACATGGGATTGGATCTGTCGGCACTGATGAACTATGATATGGTGCATTACACCTTCACGGTCATGATGCTGCTGCTTTTATCAGGTCTGAAAGCCTGGATGGCATTGGATCTGGTGAAAATCCTGTCGGATCTGAACATGGAGCAGCCCTTCAGCGATCGGGTGTACCGGCTCATTTTACGCATTACCCGAAAGGCGTCTATTACCGGTCTTCTGGCATTGGTGGCCTTGAAACATTCGGAGTGGCTCGTTTGTCAGGCTGTTTCTATACCCCTTGAGTGGGCGGCTCCTGAGATCCTGTTGTTTGCGGCTGTATTGATGGTGATCGCCCAGGTATTCCGCAGAGGCATCGATCTGCAGCAGGAACAATCCTTAACTGTTTGAACCATGCCGATCGTAGTTAATCTGGATGTGATGATGGCGAAGCGGAAGATGTCGCTCAATGAGTTGTCTGAGCGGGTGGGGCTCACGCTTTCGAATCTATCCATTCTGAAAACCGGTAAGGCGAAAGCCATTCGGTTCAGTACGATGGAGGCGATATGTGAAGCGTTGGATTGTCAGCCAGGCGATCTGCTTGAATATTTACCTGATCAACCATCATCGCCAGCGGATGAAATAAGTTCGTCCGTTTAATATTCATATTTATTTCTTATTTAAATACAAATTATCATGAGGGTCATCATCACAGGAACAACAGGAATGATTGGAGAGGGCATCTTACTGGAATGCCTCCGGATGCCGGATATCACGGAGATCCTGAGTGTCAGTCGCAAACCTACCGGTAAATCACATCCCAAATTAAAGGAGCATCTGGTGGCGGATTTCCTGGCGCTGGAGCCGAATGATCCGGCCTTGCATGGTTATGATGCCTGTTTCTTTTGTGCCGGTATCAGTTCCATCGGGGTGCGTGAGAACGATTATGAACGTTTCACTTATGACACGACGATGTCTTTTGCGCGTGCTGTTGGGCCCAACCCGTCGATGTCGTTCGTGTATGTCAGCGGTAGCGGCACAGACAGCACAGAAAAGGGCAGGTTGCATTGGGCGCGCGTGAAGGGGAAGACAGAGAACGATCTCATGAAGCTGGGCTTCCGTCAGGCTTTCGGCTTCCGGATCGGGATGGTGGAACCGGCTGAGGGTCAGGTACACGTCTTGAAGCTTTATACTTATCTGTCTTGGTTGATGCCGGTCATCAGGCTGTTTCCATCGATGTACAACACGATGGCGGAAGTGGCGCATGCGATGTATGGGGTATGCCTGAAAGGATATGAGCAAAACATTATCCATGTCAGGGACATCCATGCGCTCAGCAAGGGTTATGGTGAAAGTAAACTGTAAGCTGAAAGACGGTTTTCATTTATTCCGCCTACCTTTCAAGAAACAACGTGCATGAAAAGGTTGATCATTCTATTGGTCACGGTAATCACAGCGGTAGTCATTTACCTTGTCTTCGATATTTTGATACCCGCCGGTGTTTTTAAAGATATTCGTCCACATTTCAATGGCAGTGAGCAGGTGTTGCCGCTATCATGGTCGGGACCGGAGGATATTTGTGTGGACAGGTCTTCAGAAATTGTATTTATTTCTGTGGATGATCGACGGGCCAACCTCGTCAAACCCGGCAGTGTCCCGGGCGCTATACTGCTCTTTAATCCTTTGGCGGATACGCCATCTTTTCGTAACGTGACGCCGGTGGGCATGTCAGACTTTCACCCGCACGGACTTTCTTTGTGGAGAAGTCCTGAAGGCCGGGTTTTACTTTTTGCGGTCAATCATCTTCAGAAGACTGCCGGTCATGCCGTCGACCGCTTCGAATGGCGCAATGACAGCCTCATCCATTTGGAGCAGATCATCGATCCGGAATTGATGACGAGTCCGAACGATGTGTTGGCGGTGGATGAACGCAGTTTCTATGTGACCAACGACCATCGGTATCCGAATCCAGGTTGGCAGCGGACACTTGAAGACTATTTACAGCAGGCCATTTCCTATGTGAACTATTTTGACGGAAAAGCGATGAGGCAGGTGGCGACGGACATTGCCTATGCTAACGGTATCAACAGATCCCCAGATGGCCGGCGCATATACGTCGCGGCCACCACCGGTCGCAATGTGATCACCTATGATGTCGATTCGATGGACGGCTCGCTGAAGAAAATCAGCGAAACGGACATGGGCACCGGCGTCGATAATATCGAAGTGGATGAAGCCGGTGATCTATGGATCGGATGCCATCCTCAGTTATTGAAATTTGTGGCGCACGCGGCGGATTCATCCAAAAAATCTCCTTCTCAGGTCTTGCGTTTGAAACCCCTTGCGGACGGCGGTTTCAGGACGGAGGAAGTCTATCTGAACGACGGAAACGCATATTCGGGATCCACCGTGGCCGTCCCGGTCGGAGATCGTTTGCTGGTGGGTTCGGTGTTCGAACAGATGCTGCTGATATGCCGGCGGGACATTAATCCGAGCATCAACTGATCGTACATGCAAATCCTGCATCCTCTGGCTGTTGAATTGTAGTTAATTTCAGATTTATGTTCATTGCGCTGTTTCACCTTCATTTTCGGCTATTGGCTACCATTCGTAGATTCCAAGGTATCCGGTATCTTTTCAATCTGTTCGTGATCTCGTTGATCATATCTGCGATCGGATGTGGAACAAAACAGCAAACAGTACCGCCCGTGGTGTCTCCCTCAGGCCCTCCGACATTGGAAATCACCACCATGTTGTCGGGGTATGAGATCATCTGGGGGATGGATTTTCTGCCGGATGGCAGTCTGTTGTTTGGAGAAAAACGAGGGAAACTCTATCGATTCCTGAACGGCAATGCCGTGGAGATCACTGGTTTCCCTCAGGTGAGGGCATCGGGCCAGGGAGGTTTGCTGGACATCAAGGTGCATCCGAACTACACTTCCAATGGCTGGGTGTATGCCACGTATGCTGCGACGGGCGTTGGCAACAGCGGTGAGTTGCGGTTGATACGATTCAACATATCCGGGAACACAGTGCAGCAGATGGTGACGCTTTTTACCAGTGGCACCGGCAACACATGGAATGGACATTATGGTTCACGCATCCTGTTTGACCGTTCCGGCATGCTATGGCTGACTGTCGGGGAGGGCGGTACCGGGAGTTATGGCGGACCGAACGCCTCCAATAAAAATGCTTCGGATCCGGCATCAAAGTGGGGTAAGATTCATCGGATGAATGACGCCGGGAGTATTCCGGCAGACAATCCCATTTTGCCCGGCCAAACGGCGCCCGGAACGGCCTATGCGATGGGGATCAGAAGTCCGCAGGGGCTGGCGATCCATCCCACCAGTGGTGAGATCTGGGAAACCGAGCATGGACCCAAGGGTGGCGATGAGGTCAA
>JBEEMB010000043.1:0-6591 GCA_041167815.1 Bacteroidota bacterium
TTCCTGCGGGCGCTTCCATAGAAAGCCCCAGCCAATGGTAGCAATAAACAGGTTCCCCTCATCATCAGACTGAATAGCGTTGGCGCTTACAGGAACACGGCCAGGCTTCGGCGCATAGTTGGGTTGAATCAACAAAGGGACGAATGCGGCACGGACTGGATCAAATCGAACCACCCCCTGTCCTGTACCTACCCACAGGTTTTTCGACTTGTCCTCATGCAGGGCATAGATGTAATTGTGCGGAAGAGAAGCCGTGTCATTCAGCCGGTTTCTGAAAATGCGGAATTCTCGCCCATCATATCGATTCAATCCATCATATGTACCCATCCATATAAAGCCGTGATGGTCTTGTATCACAGAACGAACAGAATTATGGGAAAGCCCCTGGGAAATGCCGAACCTATTGACAGGCGGCAAAGGAACCCCCGATACCATGATGGGACAACCTATAGACATCAACCATAATAACGCGACGAACCAACTACCAAATCCAGACTGATTGATCACAGATCGATTCATAAATGAGGATATGCTCATATCAGGGTTGGATATGTTGATGCTTCAGCTTTCGGAAATTACGGATGCTATGAAATGTCACATGATTCGCATCATGCGACCCATGGGTCTTGGTTCCAAAAGCCGTTCGCACAGCAGCAATGATATGCTTTCCATCAAACTGAAAGTCAGCATACTGGAAGCCATGCTGACGGATATCAGGACTGTAAGCCACGATCGCATGTGAATCCCACTCGCGAAGATCAGTGGAGGATGACAATACCAATGTATTACGGGCCCGTTCGAGTCGATGCCCCAGTTTCTTAGCTTTCTCCTTTTCCTCCTCAGGCGCAAAATTCGAGAGCGTCCAATAGCGCCGGGTGATCGGATCAAAACGGATCACGAATTTCTTACAGGCACCGGGCAGGCGTATGAAATCAGCCTTCGGATCAAAGCGCTGCGTGTGACCGTCTTCCGAAACCCTGACCATGGCAGCCACATCATCCCCCTGATCATGTACCCGGAGGATATTATATAACTGACCATCCGGCCCCAGCACCGCATTCCCCTCCAGCCATGCCTCCGGACCGATACGCGAACCGGCATCAAAAACCAACCGGTTGGAAACCCTCCAGCTGCGGGCATCGAGCAGGTCGGCAGACGTATCCGCACTCAACATCAAAGATTGGAACTTCCCCCAACCCTTATCCGGCGTGTATTCCATCGCCCGCCAGATACGGCCATACGCGATGGCCATCGGCATGGGTGCACAATGATATCCTGTATCACCCTGCTTACGCAATAGGAGCCCGTTTCGCTCATCCACCGGATTAGACCAGGTGCGGCCTTCATCGTCAGAGCGCCGAATGATACAATCATTCACGCCTCCCCTGGTACCAAAACTATACAGGGACCCCCGATGTAGAAATAAATTGCTCCAGTACATCCCTTTCACTGTACTCCGGAGATTCCAGGTAAGACCTTTGTCTGAAGAAACAAAATACCGGGTATGCCCGGCAACGCCATCTATGACAGAGCCGGGGCCAAAGAAATCATGACTCACCAGAAGATCTCCGGAAGGCAACTTGATGATCGACGGGGATCCCAGATAGGTCTGCTCTGATACAGAACGTGTGATGACAACCCCGGGAGGATCAAGTTGTTGAGATTGTTGGCCAAAGGTTTGACCATAAACGAAGACAATGATGATTAAAAGAAAAAATGCGGAATGGAAATGCTTGGAATTGTACATGGGACGCGCAAGGGGAAGACGATGTTGGCAAGATTACCCATGTCAATTTATGCATAAATCTGCGATGATCGTAAACAAAATCAACCGCCATACCATAAGCATAATTGATGATATCGTGGAAATTCCACTGCAGACATTATGCTAGCTTCAGATAAAACTTATTGAGCGGCATAATAAATCTTGCTGGTGGTCGACACCTTATCTGCCCGGAAATCCGCTAATAAAAGAGGATCGATCTGCAATTTTCGATGGTTGCCATTGGCCAGATCCTCCACATACAGACTTTCGGTTTCCGGGTCGAAAAAAAACCAGTCGAAAGTCTGGGTCATTTCTTCGCAATCCCTGAAAAGTCTGTACCGATAAACCGGAGATGGTGTACCCGCCCCCATTTCCGGACCCGCATCAAAACCGAGGTTCAATCCGGTCGCTGCAGCTGATTTGCATGCTCCCATCACCTGCTGCCGACAATAATCAGTTGATGCGATCATTCTGGCCAGGATGATGGCTCTGGGTTTTAGCCCCGCCTCATCATAGGTGTGATAAGGCAATCCATTGATGTCCAGAATCGCACCATTGAAAACGGCTGGCGCCGGTTCAGGCGTTTCAACGCTGGCGTTATCGGATCGTGTACACCCAGCCAAGGCTGAGCACATAAGAAATGTCATGATGATCAATCTGAACATAAATTGGTGCTTTGTGATGTAAATTAAATCACCTAACGTCCCTCATCAATGGCATTATTGTCATTCTGAAAAGAATTAACACGGAATAATGATCGTGTTAAAGACATAAAAAAAAGGGCGCAATCTCTGCGCCCTTTTTCAGTCATTTTATTTAACTCACTTCACCTTCTTCGGAAACCGTCCAGCCCGGATCATCGCCTCCATATAATAATAATCAGCATAAATGATCGGGACATCAATATCCTTGCCCTGCGGCTTGTTGCCCGTCGAATGCTGCAGCATCGCATGGTTCATCCAGGGCTTCACATACCTCGGAGACGACAGTTCATCCAGCATCGCGAGGGCGGCTTGCCGATATCTCAGCTTCACCGCAGGCTCTTTCACCAGCGTCGCCAGCTCCAGCAGGGCGGATGCAGCGACTGCCGCCGCCGAAGCGTCGCGCGGTGCACTGGGAATGGCCGGGTCATCGAAATCCCAGTAAGGAACCTGGTCGCAGGGCAACCGCTTCAGGTAAGTGTCTGCAGCGCGACGGGCTGTTTGCAAAAAGATGGGATCGCCTGTCTCCCGATATGCGACCGTAAATCCGTAGATGGCCCAAGTCTGACCACGTGCCCACATGCTGCCATCGGCATACCCCTGATGCGTCAACATGCTGTCGGGTGCCCCGGTCGCCTGATCGAACCAAACCACATGGGCAGTGCTGCCATCCTTTCGAAAATGCCCTTTCATCGTCGTCTTCGCATGTGCCACGGCGATGTCATACAAACGGCGACTACCGCCATTCTTGGATGCCCAGAACAGCAATTCCAGGTTCATCATGTTGTCGACGATCACATGATGCGGCCATCCCAGGGTCTTGACCCGGTAGGGCCACGAACAGATCGATTGGTACTTGGGATCATAGAGTGTAGCCAGCGAATCGGCTGCACGAAGCATCACTTTCGCATAGGCCGGATCCTTTGCCAACCTCAGCGCATTGCCGAAGCTGCAGGTGAATTGAAAACCCACATCGTGTGAATGCGGCGACTTGTTCAGCAATTCTGCCAATGTGCGAGTGGATTTGTCTGCCTCCTGCTTCCAGAAAGCATCGCCGGTGGCTTCAAACAGATACCACTGCGTACCTGCCCAGAACCCGCTGCGCCAGTTGCGGAACGAATCCAACATCCATTCCTTCTTTCCGTGATCCACCGAAAAAGGCGTACGATAAGGCGGATGGGCCTCCGCCACCGTGGCCTTCGCCTGCGATATCATCGTCTCCAACAACGCAGTATTCGTCTGCGCACGCAGTCCCCCCGCCAGTAACAAGGCCGGCAGCCACGCGGATGTCCATCTATTCATATATGTGCTTCTAATGGTTTGAAAGACGCTGATCCCGAACCCTCATCGGATGTCAGGAATGGCCACTGGATCCATGTCCGTGAAGACCTGGTTCTCACCGGCCATACCCCAGATGAAGCCATAATTGGTAGTCCCCACACCAAAGTGCATGCTCCAAGGCGGAGAAACGACCGCTTCCAGGTTCGCCATCACCAAATGACGGGTCTCCTGCGGCTGGCCCATGAAATGCATCACCCGATGCGCCGGATCCAGATCGAAATAACAATATACTTCCATCCGCCGGGTATGCGTGTGGGGTGGCACCGAATTCCAGACACTGCCGGGCTCCAGTACCGTCAACCCCATGACCAGCTGGCAGCTGCGCATGCCATCAAGGTGGATGTATTTATATATGGTACGACGATTTGAAGTCGACATATCCCCCAATTGCACCGGAGCCGCTTCCTCCTTGGTCATGTGCCTGTTCGGGTAAGAGGCATGGGCGGGGGCCGACATCAAAAAGAACAACGCCGGCTGATCTGCGTGTTCGCTGGTGAAACTCACGTTCCTGGTGCCTTTCCCCAGATAGACACATCCCAGCTTATCAACGACATAGGATGCATCATCCGTAACGACATGCCCGCTGCCACCGAGGTTGATGATGCCCAGTTCCCGGCGCTCAAGGAAATATTCCGCCTTCAACTCCTCATGACAAGGCAACACGATGGCAGCACCCGTCGGTACTACACCTCCAATGATCACACGGTCGTAATGAGTGTACACAAGACTGATCTGGCCCGGCTTCATGAGCCCCTGTACCAGAAAGTTTTCACGCAGGGCAGCCGTATTCATCGTAGCCGTCTCCCGGGGACTGGATTCAAATCTGACTTCCATTTTTTTCTCGTTGATTGTTTTTATAAGATGATTCCTCCCCCAACTCAATATAATACTGCCGGGGATTTCGCAAAGGTACCGTTTGTCTCCTTTTCAAGGACATCCAAACAGTCTTTACAACCCTGTCTACGGGAGGAGGACCACAAGAGCGCGAAGGCGGTTTCCGGCTGAAAAGGCTTGATCTGTTCATGCTTCCAGGCCGCTCTACCTGAAAGATAGGGAATCAAAAAATCCATCCCCCGGCGCATGGAAGCACCCTTGGGTCCTTCGTACATCCAGAAATCATCTCCGGAACGGCGCGACAACTCGGCAATGACCGAAAATGCATGCATCACAAATACCGAATATCCCATCGAGGTTGTACGGGCCAACTCCAGCGGGAAAGAACCGTCAGACGTCTGCTCCTTATTCAAACGGGCCTGAGCATCTCTCAAAACAGATGCTGCCAATGACTTGTCGCCTACAAATTGTGCATAACCCAGACGCTGTGCCTCATACCAGATCCCATGGTTATTCCGGGCATTACGTTCGTCTATCCCGATTGGATGGGATTGCATCCAATCAAGGAAGGATCTGATCCAAGCCTGCATACCCGCCTGATCCGCATCCGTCCAGTGTTTCGACCCCTTCAACAAATGAACACCCTCCAATGCAAAAAGAAAATGTCGGGTCTCGATCAATCCCTCCGCACGCCCCTCCGTGACTCCCTTGACGGCCTGACCATACTTCATGTTCGGGTTCATGCGAGTGGCCGTGTCCAAAAACCAGGTGCGCAAGAGCCTCGCGGCATGGACGGCATAGGTATCCTTCCCCGTAAAATGCCAGGCCAGCGAAAGCCAATAAACATTTTCGCAAAGCTTCGGCATCTGCTCCTTATCAGGGTAATTCTTCACTTCAGGGTTCACCACCCCATCCTTTCGAATGTACGGCAACCCATTCGGCTTTGCAGGATCCGGCCACCAGTAAGGCGCCAGGCTCATGAAATCATGTTTGTCGCCACTCGGCGGGATATCTTTCTTATCCATCACACTCACCGGTTTGAACGTGAGGGAGGCGTCCGCCCGCTTCACCAACATCCCCAATGCGGCTTTGTAGACGGGATCTCCCTTCGATATGGCTGTCTTTGCAGCAGCCATCATGGCCGCGTCCACCGGCATCGGGTCAGGCATGCCTGGTTGCGCTATAAGCCCCTTCAGTGTGAAAGTGAATGCTACGATCATCATCCCCCTGGTCAAACACTTCATGTTGTTGGGTTTCATCTTTTTATTTATCTGCTGACTAACGTCCGTGTATAATCGAAAATACGCTTCAAATCATCTGCCATCCGGCACTGGCCAGCGGAAACAACCGGCTGGCAATCCCTCCCGGTTTCCTAGGTTTGCTCCTTCAGGGGTGTCGGCCCATGCATAACGGACGGCCTTCGGCGAACGGATGGATGGAGATGAAACAATCACTTGATTGCCTTCGATGACTGCCGTAGCCCAGACGAACTTCTTTCCGTCTGCCGACAAAGCGAAATGTTTCAACGGCCGGCCATCCCTGGAAATAAGCCCGGCACCGACATGATCAAAAGACAGAATCATACGATCACCATCCACTTTTACATCCCTCAACACCGGACCGGAGTACACCACAGACTTTTCACCATAGACCATGTGCCTCGCCACCAGTGCGAGGCGATGTCCCACATCCAGTTTGTTCAATGGATGTACATCATTCCATTCTCCGATATCATTGAGTACGGCCATGCCGGTGTTGGGCAACGACAATGTACGGGCCTGAGCCTCCTGCAATTCCGCCAGCTTACTTTCCGATGGCTGCGGCTTGGCAGGGTTGTTGTTCGCCAACTGTGCATATAGGAATGGAAAATCACCCTGTCCCCAGACTTTTCGCCAACTTTGGATCATCCGGGAAAATATCACCCGATACTCCTGCGCCCGGCTGATATTC
>JBEEMB010000098.1:0-8142 GCA_041167815.1 Bacteroidota bacterium
CAACGCCTCCACCGAAGGGCTGCAGTCGATCGATGTGAAACTGAAGATGAAAGACCGAAGCCTCGAAGCGGTTTCCATTGTGGCCACCACAGAGTTGAGGGATGGATGGAAGCGTTACGGAGATCTGTTCAGCGGCCTGTTCCTGGGTATGACGGTGAACAGCGACAGTTGCCGGATCGATAATCGTGATTCCCTCCGTTTTTTTTACAGCAAGAAACGCGACCGGCTCAAAGTGATGGCACGCGAACCGCTCAACATCGTGAACAACGCATTGGGCTATGTCATCCGATACGAACTGGATTCATTCGTGCATGAATTTGGATCCGGCATGACGGAATACACCGGCTATGCACGCTTCGAGGAGATGGATGGAAATGACACACAAAAATCGAAATGGGCAGAAGCGAGGGAACGAGCCTATTACGGATCGATGCTGCATTTCGTGCGTTGCTACTACGACAGTACGCTCCGCCTAAATGGATACAAACTGGAACGCATCGACCGCAAATCAGAAGAGAGTGCATTGATTTACAACCCATACGACTCCGTCAGATATGGCATCACGGACGAAGGGGATGTGCTGCTGCTAAACGACGGGAAACTGCGTGTCGTCTACACACAGGAAAGGCCCGAGCCGAAATACCTGCAGGTGAAGAAACTTCCGGCGAACACACCAGTTCAGATATCCATCCTTGATTTTCCAGACTATATCCTGATCGAGCAGAACGGATATTACTTTGACCAGAAGGATATCCTGATCAATGGCTATTGGAGTTGGGAAAAACTGGCGGACCTGCTTCCTTATGATTACGATCCGGAATGATGCTCACCATCACGCCCGCGTTCGAGTGCAATCATACGATCCCACATTTCTGAGATACGCTTCACCCATACCAGCTCCCTTCTTTTCTGCGAAGCATCGATGGCAGGTGTCCCAAAATAAGTCTTTCCACCTTCCAGACTGCCGGCCACTCCGCTTTGCGACAGCACCACCGCATGTGCACCAATGGTTAGCGTTTTGCTGACGCCTACCTGTCCCCATAGAATGACACCATCTCCGATTTCCACAGCCCCGGCAATGGCTACCTGTGCAGCAAACAAACAGTTTTTCCCAACGATGGTGTCATGGCCGACATGAACCATGTTGTCCATCTTCGTGCCGGCACCAATATGTGTATCGTGGGTCACACCCCGATCGATCGTGCATGATGCACCGATCTCGACATCGTCTTCAATCACCACACGTCCGCAACTTTCCATACGTTTATACCACACATCCCGCTGACGCTTTGCATTATAATAAAAAGGCTCTGAACCGATGATGGAACCGGATTGTATGACCACGCGATCTCCGATGATGCAATGATCCCGGATCGTGGCATTCGGATGAATGACGCAATCCTTTCCAATGATCACATGCGCACCGATGCTTACACCCGGATGTACAATGGTGTCGGCTCCAATGACAGCATCAGGATGAATCAGTTCGGATGATACAATCACAGGACGATACCTGCGCACGATGGTGAGATATGCTTCGAAGGGTTGCGCTACCACCAGCAACGCCTTGCCTTCAGGTACTTCTGTTTCCTGATCGATGATGATGAAAGTAGCAGCGGATGTTAGGCAGGTGCGATAGTATTTCGGATGATCCACAAATGCGAGATCACCGGGCTCCACTCTGTGTATCTCGTTGATGCCCGTGGCATAGTCGTTGGCATCTCCTACAATACGTGCGCCAATCCAAGACGCTATCGTTGACAGTTGCACCGGGGCAGGAAATTTCATGTTAGTGCGTTTGTGTGCAAAGGTAAGGACTGGCCACCTGCTGAAAGATAACAGTGATGAGGCATACGAACACATCAACATAAAATCATGCGTGCATCACATTCCGCTAAAAAAGGTGCTTATTAAATTCACAGCATACAACATATCATGTTGATAAAAATTCTAATGAAAAATTTCACTGCGGTAAAAAATAACTTTAATATTGTGTAGGGATTCGTCCCGCACTTACTAACCCATTATTGTAAGCCCGGATCATCCGGGCTTTTTTTTATGTCGCCGGTCTTCAGTGTACCTTACATGAAGTGTCGATATGCTTCCCGCCCGCCATCATCCTGAATTCGCTTACCTTGCATCAAACTTCCATTTATGCTTAAATCCATGACAGGTTACGGCCGTTGCGAACAAACCATCGGAGACAGAACCTTTCTGGTAGAGATACGCTCGCTCAACGGCAAACAGTTTGAAGCGCTGCTGAAGATCCCGCAACTGCTGAAGCCTTTTGAATTCGAGATACGCGGACTCCTGTCCGAACGACTGCTGCGCGGCAGCATCGAATGCACCGTTACCATGCGTGTGAACGGTGCGGCAAAACCTGTGACCATCAACACGGATGTGGCCAAAAGCTATTACAGTCAACTCAAGTCTTTGACTGATGCGCTGGGGCTCGATACATCGAATATCCTGGATGCGTTATTGAAATTGCCGGAGGTAATCGTTCCCAACACAGACACATTTTCTGAAACTGACTGGGCGACATTCAAGATGATACTCACCGGCGCCATCGAAGAGTTGAACGCACATCGTATCAACGAAGGACGCGCACTGGAACTCGACCTGATCGAGCGCATCAATAATATTGAAAGACTCCAGCAGGATGTGATACGCGTCGAACCTCAGCGACGAGAAAAGATCCGCGAGCACATCAGAAAGACTTTGGAAGAACAGGTGGGCCCTGACCGTTACGACACCAACCGGCTGGAACAGGAATTGATCTATCACATCGAAAAAATCGACATCAGCGAAGAACAGGTGCGATTGACCAACCACTGTGCCTACTTCAAATCGCTGCTCGATGAGTCCGGTGACGGCAAGGGGAAAAAACTCTCGTTCGTATTGCAGGAAGTGGGTCGCGAGATCAATACCACCGGTTCTAAAGCTTATGATGCAGAGATACAGCGCAGTGTCGTATTGATGAAGGACGAATTGGAGAAGGCAAAAGAACAGGTGCTGAACGTACTCTGATTCACTGCTGCCTGTTGACGGAAGGCATCGCGACCTTTTACTTAATTTCGCACAAAGTAACCATCGTGAAAAAAAGCGCCATCTGTATTGCCATCGCCCTTTATTCGATGACTTTCGTTTCCTGCGCAAGCCACGGTACACTCGAGCAGACCCATGCCATCCCGGGTCATGCATGGTCGTCTGACAACGTGCCGGAATACTCCTTCGAAATCACCGACACCACTTCAATGCACAGGCTGTTTTTCGTGATCAGACATACGGATGCCTATGAGTTCAACAATATCTGGCTCGTGGCAGAAAGTATGTCGCCAGGAGATACTGCATTCACTTCCCAACGATTCGACCTCCCGCTGACCCGCGGTGACCGATGGTCTGGCAGTGCCATGGATGATATTCGCGAACATCGTATCCTCATGTATCGTGAGCCTGTCAGGTTCAGGAGAAGTGGTCGCTATCGGGTGAGGCTGCATCAACAGATGCGGCAGGACCCACTCATGCATGTGATGAATGTGGGATTGCGCATTGAAAGAAGCGACCGATGAACAGACATGAAGGCAGAAAGCGGAGATTCGCCCTCATCACGCTCGTGTACTGGTTCCTGCTTGCTTATCTTGTCGCAGCACTGGCCTGGTGGTATATCGAACTCCGACAGCAGAACCAGGAAATGTATGCCTTCAAAAAAGATCTGCTCCGCAAAGACATGCCTGGGTATGATCTGATGATGGATCGGATCACCAGCGAACGCAAGCGGAACGATGCACAGTATGCAGGCGAAGGACTGATGTTCCTGGTGCTCACCCTGCTTGGCGCCGTCTTCGTCTATCGCGCCGCCCGACGTCAAATCAGGTTCGACATGATGCAGGAGAACTTCCTGATGGCCGTCACCCACGAACTCAAGACGCCCATCTCCATCCTCCGACTCAATCTCGAAACCATGCTCAAGTTTCCACTGGAGGAACCTGACCGACGCCGTATGATGCAGCAGGGTGTGATGGAAACGGAAAGATTGAATGAACTCTGCGAAAATATTCTGCTCAGCTCCCGACTCGAATCCGCCAGCCAGGTGATAGAACATCAATCTGTCGACCTGAACGCATTGATCCATGAAGCGGCCGATACATACCACCAACGCATGCCGTCGCGCAGGATCATCATGGAAGGTAATGAGACTGAAAAGATTTCAGGTGATCCGCTGCTGCTTCGACTATGCCTGTACAATTTGATCGATAACGCCATCAAATATTCACCGGCAGACACGGCTGTCATCCTGCAGACAGCCACCACACTTTCCGGGATTCGAATCACCGTGGCCGATGAAGGACCTGGCATACCGGATACAGAGAAGGAAAAAATCTTCGGGAGATTCTATCGGGCCGGATCAGAGCGAACCAGAAAAACAAAAGGTACCGGACTCGGCCTTTACCTCAGCAGAAAGATCGCGCAAGCCCATGGCGGCACCCTGAGGGTAAAGGACAACCGCCCGCAAGGAAGTATTTTTGTGATGGAGATCCCCAACAAAAACACATGAACAAAACCTCAAAAGGAACCATACTGGTCGTAGAAGATGAAGAGGCCCTGCAGACCACACTCCGGCTCAGTCTGACCCTGGAAGGATATGATGTATCCGTGACATCAGACGGCGCCTCCGCACTGCGCAGGGTGCGTGAAGAATACTTCGATCTGATGATCCTTGATATCATGTTGCCGGAACTCGATGGGATCAGCGTCTGCGAAACCATACGCCTCACAGATACCAGTCTGCCCATCCTGATGCTGAGTGCAAGGTCTGGCGGAAGCGACCGGGTACTCGGACTGAAAAAGGGAGCAGATGATTACCTGACCAAACCCTTTCATCTCGAAGAGCTGCTCCTAAGGGTGGAAAAACTGATCAGAAAAAACCGAAAACTGCAGGAGACCCCTCAGATGGAGGATGTCTTCAACTTTGGAGGAAACCGTATCGACTTCAATGCGCAGGAAGCCTTCAACAATAACGGCGAACGGATTGAACTCAGCCAACGTGAAACCATGCTGCTGCGTCTGCTCATTTCCCATCGCAATGAAGTGGTGTCACGTGAGAAGATCCTGCAGAGTGTATGGGGATACCAGGTGTATCCCACCACCCGAACCATCGATAATTTCATCCTGAACTTTAGAAAGTATTTCGAAGCGGATAGCCGTGCCCCAAAATACTTCCATTCCGTCAGGGGTGTCGGATATCGATTTGCAGACGATCAGGCAGTGTAACCACACGGATGGCATGCCATTCCGTCCAACAATGCCTGCCTGAAGGCATTAGGAGCCTCAAACAGCCCTGATCCGGATGGATTAAGCGCATCAGCCGTCCAATCTCCTCAAGGGGCGCTGAGAAGCTGCCAGGCGGTCTTAAGTGGAATGTTCAACTGATAGATCAGAGATCTCCAAGTTGAGGCCGGAGCAGGATGTCTTCCACACAGGCCTGTGGCGACAGGGAGGCTGCCGTCACGATCATCGCCGCAACATCCTCAGATTCCATAATGCGCGTGGGATCGATATCAAACCCATCCCAGGAAGCCGTCAGTGTGGCCCCCGGATGTACGGCTGTCACCTTGACACCATGTGGTTTCATTTCCTCCCTCAGGTTCCTGCTGAAGCCCAGTAAGGCCCATTTGCTGATGCTGTAGGCTCCACCGTTGGGATAGGCCTGTAGGGCGGCCACAGAACAAATATTGAAAACATGTCCGGAGCGTCGGGCCTTCATCCCGGGTACCAGCCGACGGGTGAGGTGATAGGCCGAATAGAGATTGATATCCAGCATACGCTCCAACGTGCCTTCCGGCTCATCATGGACCGAACCCGGCTCAAAAAAACCTGCATTGTTGACCAGCACATCAACCATGTCACATGCCGCCATCAGCTGATCTGCAAATGCTTCGACACCCTCCCGCTTCGAGAGATCTGCGTCGAAGGTGGTTACCCGACATCCATGATTTGATGTAAGTCCTTGCTGCCATGCCATCGTTCCGCTCATGTGACGCGAACAAAGAAACAAATGACATCCCGGGAATTTTTGAGCGAATGCTTCTGCTACAGCTTTTCCGATCCCCTTGCTCGCACCGGTGACGACGATGTTCATGATGTGGAGGTTTCGCCGGCAACCCGCCGGCCCGAAGAAGCAAAGCTACCGTAACTTCGCTGCAAATTAGTTCCATTGGCCAGCAAACGCTACGATCATATCTTCTTCGACCTCGACCATACCCTCTGGGATTTCGATGCCAACTCCCGGGAAACCCTGCAGGACCTCTATCTGGAACTGGACCTCGAAAAACGGGGAATACCAGGGTTCGACAAGTTCCATGACACATACTATCATTACAACCAACTTTTCTGGGATCGATTCCGAAAAGGCTATATCAATCGGGATGAACTGCGTTGGAAACGGATGTGGCGGACACTGACTGATTTCCGCATCACGGACGAAGGACTGGCCATGGCGATGAGCGAGCGATATCTGGAGATCCTGCCGACAAAAAAAAGGCTGTTCGAAGATACGATCGAGGTGCTTGATTATCTGACGGGCAAGGGCTATCCCATGCATCTCATCACCAACGGATTCGAGCAGGTACAGCACGCGAAACTGCGCAACAGTGGCATCACGCATTATTTCACACATGTCATCACATCCGAGGCCGCGGGCATCATGAAACCGCATCGCGAAATTTTCACCTTCGCCATGTCGAAAGCCGGCACCATCCCGGAAAAATGCATCATGATCGGCGACACCCTGGATGCCGATATCATAGGCGCCCGAGACGCCGGCATTGATACGGTTTACTTCAACCCGACGGTTCCCCCGCGCGACGGCATCATCCCGACCTATGTGATCGACCGACTCAGTGCGCTTCGGAAATTATTATAAGATCAAATGCGGCCCTGCAGCAAACACAACTGCGCGACGATCCGCTCCGCCGCATGTCCGTCCCACAGCGGCGGGATACCGCCCTGCTTCCATCGACCACCCAGGAGTTGATCAATCGCATCCCTCAGCTTTGCAGGATCATTGCCAATGAGTTCGTTTGTGCCGATGGTACAGGTTTCCGGCCGCTCGGTTGAATCCCTCAGGGTGATGCACGGAATGCCCATCACGGTGGTTTCTTCCGTGATACCGCCGGAATCAGTGATGACGCCTTTACAATGCTTTACCAGGTAATTGAACTCCAGATACGAGAGGGGCTCTGATAAAATGATGTTCTTCGGAGCCAGTCCAAAACGCTCAAAATTGCCACGTGTGCGCGGATGAACCGGAAATACGACGGGGACTCCGGTTAATTTTTCTTCCAGGATTTCTATGATGGAACGTAGACTTTCAGGATCGTCGACATTCGACGGCCGATGCAGCGTCATCACAAGATAACCACCCGGCGTGAGCCCTGATTCCTTCCAAAGTGCAGGCTGAATGAAGGACTCCATCTGCTGATAGAGTGTATCGATCATGGTATTGCCGACAAAGAAAATGGCATCATCTGATACGCCGCTTTTCCGCAGGTTTTCTCCCGCCGTTTCGGAGGTGGTGAAGAACCAGTCTGTAATACTGTCGGTCACCAAACGATTGATCTCTTCGGGCATGCGCCAGTCGCCGCTTCTGATCCCTGCCTCGACATGCGCGACACGAATGCACAGCTTGCGTGCAGTAATGGCACAGGCCATCGTGCTCGTGACATCTCCAACGACCATCACCAGGTCAGTAGGATGTGACATGAGTTCCCGCTCAAAACCAATCATGATGGCTGCCGTCTGCTCCGCCTGGCTTCCTCCTCCTGCGGCCAGATTCGCATGCGGCTCCGGAATTCCCAACTGGTCGAAGAAGTCTTGCGACATCTTCTTGTCGTAGTGCTGTCCGGTATGCACCAACCTGAACTCGAGGCCAGCTCCGTTTAGATTTGCTTGCTGTATCGCCCGGATAATGGGCGCGATTTTCATGAAATTAGGCCTGGCACCGGCCACGATGGTGACGCGCATGGATATATGGTGTTTTCGAGTCGGTCAGATAAATATAAAGGATCAAAGGCGTGCAATGACCGTTACGCCGCCCTGCACGACATCCCCCAGTTTTACATCGACGGCAGTGCCGGCGGG
>JBEEMB010000235.1:0-7144 GCA_041167815.1 Bacteroidota bacterium
CTTGCCGATATACTTGCGCAAAGGATCAACCAACTGATTTCGAATGATTTCAGCCGGTTGCTCACCCTGCTTTACCGAATTGATATAGACGAAACACAGCTGCGCAGATTGCTCCGCGAACATGCTGATCAGGATGCGGGCCTCATCATCGCCAGACTCATCCTGTCCCGACAACGAGAAAAAGCCGCAACAAGAGCTGCCCTTAAAAAAGGAGCTGAAGAGTCGGATATCCCGGACGACGAGCGATGGTAAAACGAACCAATCCGTCATTCTCTTTGTTTTCCGAAACCAACCCAACGATTGCATGAAACTATTCACCTACTTGAGAGACGGCCATGAACAACTGGCCATCCTGATCGACGGAAAATATTATGACACCGATCGACTGCACCCGGAACTGCCTTCTTCAATGGGCATGTTCCTCAACTACTGGGATGACTACTTCCCCATCGCGCAAGCCTGTGAAAGCGCCATACGCAACAGGCAGACCAACGCCACATTAGGCGCATCTCCGGAAGACCTGCAGATACTGGCACCCGTCCCATTTCCGACGAGCTGCCGCGACGGCTACGCCTTTCGGCAACACGTTGAAACTGCGCGACGGAACCGGGGAGTACCCATGATCCATGAATTCGATCAATACCCGATTTTCTATTTCACCAATCATCACGGGATCGTGGGGCCCGGCCCCGTGAGTTGCATGCCCGATCATTTCAATAAACTCGATTTCGAACTCGAAGCAGCCATCGTGATCTGTCGTTCAGGGAGAAATATCCTGGCGGAGGAAGCCGACCAATACATCGGAGGTTTGATGATCATGAACGATCTCAGTGCACGTACCCTTCAGATGGAGGAAATGCTGCTGAACCTCGGACCTGCCAAGGGTAAGGACTTCGCGACGGTCATAGGACCATGGCTGGTTACCCTGGACGAACTCACTGCTTTTGAAACAACACCTCCGGAAGGTCATATAGGCAAAAGCTGGAACCTGGAGATGACATGCCGGGTGAATGGTATCGAAGTGAGTCGCGGGAACGTCTCACAGATGGACTGGACATTTGCCGAAATCATCGAACGTGCATCCTATGGCGTGAACCTGTACCCGGGTGATATCATCGGCAGTGGTACGGTGGGCACTGGATGCTTCCTGGAACTCAATGGTACCGGGCGTTTGAACAACCCGTCGCATCAGGATCAATGGCTGCAGGAAGGCGATGTCGTTGAGTTGGAGATCGAACAGCTCGGGGTGTTGAAAAACGTGATGGAAAGAGAAGAAAATGACCATAGTATTCTGGCACTGAAGAAAGCATGATTGAACTTTTACTCCATGGTTTAAACATGGAAAAGATAATACAAGGTCCCTCGGAGGCCTCGGGATGACAGTGAAGGGTTGGTTGACATGGTACATGCATTTGTTTCTTCATGGTCATAACAGCCAGATCCTTCGGAGGCCTCAGGATGACAGCCCCACACAATACACTGTCATCCCGAGGCCTCCGAGGGACCTTGTATTCAACTCAATTAATTAAACCTCGTTTGCCCCGTAATGTCCCCCTGAAGTCCCGGCTAGAAATACAAGGTCCCTCGGAGGCCTCGGGATGACAAAGACAGGAGGGCGTTTACAAGCGTATGTTGACAATCATTTTTAGGCGTCGTTTGCAAACATAGGATGACAATGATGGGGTGGAGGCTTGGGGATGACAGTGAAAGGTTGGTTGACACGGCACATGCCTTTGTTTCTTCATGGTCATAACAGCCAGATCCTTCGGAGGCCTCGGGATGACAGCCGGGGGAGAGTCGTTTGCAAACATAGGGAGATATCCTCCCACTTTTACTGTCATCCTGAGGCCTCCGAAGGATCTGGCTGTTTACCTCGTTAATTAATAAAAAACACAAAAACACTAATACCACCCTGCACTGTCATCCTATGTTTGCACTCCTCTTTTCGAAAGGCAAAACAGCCAGATCCTTCGGAGGCCTCAGGATGACAGTAAAAAGGGGAGCGTCATCCCAAGGCCTCCACCCCATCATTGTCATCCTGAGGCCTCCGAAGGATCTGGCTGTTTACATCGTTTATTAATGAAAAGCACAAAAACACTAATACCACCCTACATTTTCATCCGGAGGCCTCCGAGGGACCTTGTATTTTTTAACTAATTGAATATAAAATAACTTTTCATCTGATCATGAAAATAAATATAAACGACCTCCCTCCCATGCAGCGCCAACAATGGCTGCAGCATGCCATTGCACCCCGCCCCATCGGCCTCGTATCCACCATCGACGCAGATGGCCGACCCAACCTCAGCCCATTCTCGTTCTTCAACATCTTCTCATCGACCCCACCCATTCTTATATTTTCGCCGGCACGCAGGGTTCGGGATAACACTACGAAACATACCCTCGAAAATGTACTGGCCGTTCCGGAAGCGGTCATCCACATCGTTGATGAAAACATCGTACACCGGGCCTCCCTCTCCAGCTGCGAGTACCCCACAGGCGTTGATGAATTCACCATGGCGGGCTTTACACCCATCGCCTCAACCTTGGTGAAACCACCCCGCGTGATAGAAAGTAAAATACAACTGGAATGCCGCGTACTGGAAGTCAAACCCCTCGGACAAGAAGGCGGTGCCGGCAACCTCGTGATCTGTGAAGTACTCGTCATGCATGTCGATGATTCCATCCTGAATGAATCAGGCAATATGATCGACCCGCACAAGTTAAAGCTCGTTGCCCGACTGGGGGCCGACTGGTACGCCCGCGTAGATGAAAACGCCCTGTTCGAAGTGGAAAAACCCAATCAGCAACTGGGCATAGGTTTCCCCGGCTTGCCCCCCGACATCCGACAGAGTCCGATACTGACCGGCGAACAGCTCGCCAGGCTGGCGAACGTGACCATGATCCCAGATACCGTATCCTCCTACGATGACCCGCATGTTCGGCAAATCGTACAGTATTTCTCCAATAATCCTGAAGAAATGGAGATTGAACTGCACAAACATGCCGCCACGTTGATCAATGAAGGACATATTCAGGAAGCCTGGCAAGTGCTCCTCTATGCAACCGCCATTTAGGATTACCTTTGCCAAAATTTTTCGGACCCCATGCAGTCGTCACATCTGAGCGAACAGGAGATCATACGCCGCGAAAAACGCATCGCCCTCGAAGAACTGGGTATCGATCCCTATCCTGCCCCCCTCTTCCCTGTCAATAGTTCAGCCGCCGCCATCCGCGAAGGTTACAAGGGTGAAGAAAGCAAAGAAGCCTTCTCGAATGTATGCCTGGCAGGCCGCATCATGAGCATACGCGACATGGGCAAGGCCTGCTTCGCCGTGCTGCAAGACAGCACCGGAAGAATGCAGATCTATGTTCGCCGCGATGATATCTGCCCGGGCGAAGACAAAACACTTTACGATAAAGTATGGAAACATCTCTCCGACATCGGTGATGTTTTCGGGATCAAAGGATTCGTGTTCACCACCAAAACCGGAGAGATCTCTGTTCACGTGCAGGAACTCACCCTGCTGACCAAGTCCCTCAAACCCCTGCCGATCGTAAAGGAAAAAGAAGGCGAAACCTTCGATGCCGTCACTGATCCTGAATTCCGCTACCGCCAGCGCTATGCCGATCTGATCGTCAACCCTCAGGTGAAGGAAACCTTCCTGAAGCGCACACGTTTCATCAACGCCATCCGGAGCTTCCTCAACGAACAGGGCGCCATCGAAGTGGACACCCCCGTCCTTCAAAGCATCCCCGGTGGAGCTGCCGCACGCCCCTTCACCACCCACCACAATGCGCTGGACATCCCGATGTACATGCGCATCGCCAACGAACTCTACCTCAAAAGACTGATCGTCGGCGGATTTGACTGGGTGTATGAATTCTCCCGCAATTTTCGGAATGAAGGCATGGACCGCACCCACAACCCCGAATTCACCGTGTTGGAATTCTACGTGGCCTACAAGGATTACCACTGGATGATGGACACAACGGAACAAATGCTCGAACAAGCGACCATAGCGGTTACGGGCGGCACCCTCGTGGAAGTGGATGGCAAACAGATCGATATGAAAGCCCCCTATCGCCGGGTGACCATGTTCGATGCGATCAAAGAACACACCGGCATCGACATCACCGGCATGGACGAGGAACAACTCCGCGATGTCTGCAAACAACTGCATATCCCGGTAGATAATACCATGGGCAAGGGCAAACTGATCGATGAGCTCTTCAGCGAAAAATGCGAACACCAGTTCATCCAGCCGACCTTCATCACCGACTATCCCGTCGAGATGAGTCCGCTTACCAAGAAACACCGCGACAAACCCGGACTCGTAGAGCGCTTTGAACTCATGATCAACGGCAAGGAAGTAGCCAATGCCTACACCGAGCTGAACGATCCCATCGACCAGCGTGCGCGTTTCGAAGAACAAGTAAAACTGATGGAACGGGGAGACGATGAAGCGATGTTCATCGACCACGACTTCCTACGTGCACTGGAGTATGGTATGCCGCCGACGGCAGGCATCGGATTCGGAATCGACCGGCTCTGCATGCTGCTGACCGGACAACCTTCCATTCAGGATGTACTGCTGTTTCCGATGATGCGGCCCGAAGCCTGAGTCCCCTCAGATACGCGCTTTTAAAAATGATAGAACAATCCCATCGATAAGGTGGAGTTGTTAATGCCTCCGTTGGGTATGTAAATACCGGCGTTGCTGATATGCCGGTATCCCGGACGAATATCGATTACCATATGCCGGGTGATTTGATGCGCATATCCCAAAAACAACGCACTGGAAAAAATCGGACCGGAGGTTTGACGATGGGTCTCTTTCTGCAAAAAATGAGGGCCGCTGGACACCCCGGCGTAAAAGGCACCCCTGCTGCCAGCGAAATGGCGCTCCATGATCAGTCCCAGATTGGCGCCAAATTCTAAACCCCGCTGATCAAGCGGTTCTCCGTCATTTACATTGAATCGGGTAAATACGATATGCGGCTGCGCCATGCCATGCACACCCCAGTTTCCTTTGGTAAACAACGTATATTGATATTCTCCGGCCAATGCGGTCGTCAAGTACCGATAACTTACATCGAGCAACGACTGCCCACCAAGCGAAGCTAAAAATCCCGCCCGGTGGTCGCCCATACTTCGGATGAAACGCTGCTGACAGTATGCACGCTGATGGCTAACCATCCCACAACAAAAAATAATACAGCAGACGATCAAACCGCTTCCATAAAATTTCTTTGAGTCAGGTTTGAAATAAATCATATTCAGGCGGCCTTCGTTTGACCGTGACTTACAAGATAATATACCTGTAGCACAGACATCACCAGCAACATGGCCACAAATTGATGTGCTACCCCAAGCCAAAGCAATACTGCAGGAACATCCGCATATGAAACCGTCAAAATGCCTAAGGCGACTTGTGCCACCACCAGTATCAACGGCCATTTGCGCACACTCCTGAATTTGAAAGTACCCTCCACATCTGAAGATCTGAAATACATATAGATGATGAAGAATGCAGTCAAATACCCCAAGCCCCGATGAATGAACTGTACAGTGAAGGGATTATCCGTAAGAAAGAAACCGAAGCCTTTGTCCGTCATCCCACCCGGAATCCATTGTCCATTCATGTCCGGCCAGGTAGGTGCGTAACTACCGGCATGAAGACCCGCCATGAAGGCACCATACACCAGCTGAAAAAATAACAGTACAAGCGCTACCCGCCATCCACTCTTTAGGGCCGGATGCTGTAAACGCTGAACCACAGGAACCGTCAACCGGAATGCAAACCATAAAGTAAAGGCCAGCAAGCTAAGGGCAGCCATGAAATGAATGGCCAGCCGGATATGACTTACCCGGACATCCTCATCATTCAACCCGCTCTTCACCATGATCCATCCCAGTCCACCCTGTAAACCACCCAACAGAAAAAGGATGACCATCGGCCCAACCATCTCCCGGGCGATCATACGCTTCCACAAAAACCACAGAAATGGAAAAAGGAATACCAATCCAATAAGCCGGGCCCAGACCCGGTGGAACCACTCCCAGAAATAAATGAATTTGAAATCTGAGAGTGTGAAATCAAAATTGATGTGCTTGAACTGACCAATCTGCTTGTATTGGTCGAATGCCGCGAGCCAGTCCGCTTCATTCATGGGGGGCAATGCACCCAGTAACGGCTTCCATTCGGTGATCGACAAGCCCGAACCTGTCAGACGGGTGATGCCGCCCAGCAACACCTGGACCATGATCATTCCGACACCCGTGTAAAGCCAAATGGCAATGGCCCGGTTTCCATTTCCGGTACGCATGTTCGTTTCCATGATGCAAAGGTATCGACGTCGCTTGAACTCATCCCGAAGCTGTGTATCTTTTGACCGTAAAATGATGCGGATGCTGAACGCTTTCTTTCAATCAGAAGTTCCCGAAGCAGGATGCGATGAAGCCGGGAGAGGTTGCCTGGCAGGCCCCGTTTTTGCCGCGGCCGTCATACTTCCCATGGATTTCTATGACCCGGTCCTGAACGACTCCAAACAGTTGAAAGAAAAAGACCGTTACCTGCTGCGGGATATCATCCGCGACAAAGCGATTGCCTGGGCCGTAGCGAAAGTGGATGCTCCGGAAATAGATCGTATCAATATCTTACAGGCATCATTCAAAGCCATGCATCTCGCCATCGACCAACTGCAAACCAAACCCGGACTGATCCTGGTGGATGGCAATCGCTTCAAGGCATATCCCTTTATTCCACATCAAACCATCATACAAGGTGATGCGCTTTACGCATCAATAGCCGCCGCAAGCATACTTGCGAAGACTTACAGGGATGATTTTATGCTTGAACAGCATAAAACGTATCCGGATTATGGATGGGAACAAAACAAGGGCTACCCAACCGCTGCACACCGGGATGCCATTCGCAAACACGGACTGACACCCCTGCATCGACAGTCTTTCAGATGGGATCGTACCTGATTCCATCCCTAGGAAACATAGATATCAGTAAATAAATTCACCCAGTCCTTCACGGATGATCTCCGGTTCATCACCGGTCAGGTCCACGATCGTGGAATATCGAAACCCTCCAAGACCGCCATCAATAACCATGTCCACCTGCTTCCCGAA
>JBEEMB010000262.1:0-3206 GCA_041167815.1 Bacteroidota bacterium
CGTTGTATGCGATTGAGTTCAGTTTCCCGCACCAGGTGGATACCGACCCTGCGCATTTCTAATGATATCTCTTCCCAAACCCGCGAAAACTCCTGTTGTTGTTCAAGTACGATTTCCTGTATGGCATCCAGGATCCTTTGTGGCGTCTCTTCCCTGTGCATCCGCGCTTTGTCACCAAACCTGATCATTCGTTTGAGTGCAGCAACCCTGACCCTGAAAAATTCATCGAGGTTGTTAGAAAAGATTCCGAGAAATTTTATCCTTTCCTGAAGAGGGACTCCGGGGTCCGCAGCCTCCTGCAGCACCCTGGCATTGAAGGAAAGCCAGCTGATGTCTCGCGGTATCGTGGATGGCGGGGTGGGTGGATGATCGCTTTTACGCCTCCTTGGACTCATAGATGGTCAAAATGGTTCAGGGTAAAATTATACCTCTGCGAAGTTTCTCAATGTTAAGTTTTTTATTGGAGGCACCTTCCCGGAAAGCATCAAAGGGATCGGATCCGTTCGATCAGGGCGCTGGTGGATAATCCTTCCACAAGGGGTATGATCTCCACATGCCCACCTCCATCTATGACATCCGAATAACCTACGACATCCTCAGCACGATAGTCGCCTCCCTTCACCAAAACATCGGGTTTGACCATCCGGATCAACTCCAGCGGGGTATCCTCCCCAAAAACAACCACAGCATCCACCATCTGAAGGTGGGAGAGTAGCCGGGCCCTGAAATCCTCGTCGTTTACAGGACGTTCTGCTCCTTTCAACCGACGTACGGATGCATCTGAGTTTAAGCCCACCACCAGGACATCCCCCAACATCGCCGCTTTTGACAAGAGATCCAAATGGCCGGCATGAAGAATATCGAAGCATCCATTTGTGAAGACAATCTTTTTGGAGAGGAGCTTCCACCTCGAAATCTGACGTTTGATTTCGTCGTCCCCGGCTATGATCTTATGGCTGATGCGTGCTGTGGCTTTCATGATTTCTTTCTTTTGTTAATGACCGGTAACAGGATCAGACAGATAAGCCCAACAACCAATACCAGTATGGTCTGCACCGCCCAAAGCAACCAGCCAAAGGCCAGCCCGCTGACTTCCGGAATTCCATAAAGTGCAAGTGAGCGTTGCACCACAATCTGATATGCGCCAATGCCACCCTGTGTTATGATCATGGCCAGACTCCCTACCGAAAGGATGGTCAGTGCAGCCGACATACCCAATCCCATGACCGAAGACATCGCATAGAATCCCATCCGGATACTCAACAAATACATGGCCCAAATAAAGATGGTGTGAAAAAGAAATGCAGGTAGTCTGGATGATTCTATGCGACGGATACTGGTCAGCCCCTGCCATATGCCAGTTGCGATCGTGCGAATGCGCGATACGATGTTTACATGGGCATATCTCATCATAAGCAGTCTGATAACCCAAATACCAGCAACAACCAGTAACAACGCACCGATAAGTCTCCACCAGCCGAAACCTTCCGTGCCCACTCGAACATCGGTGCCGGAAAGGAAAGTGTTGACCATGTCCATTTGCAATACCAGCGACAGTCCGATCACCAACGCCAGGCATATAACATCGAGTGCCCGTTCCGCCACCATGGTGCCAATCAGCTTGTCCACCGGAGTATGCTCGTATTTGGCCAACATGGTGCATTTCATCACTTCTCCCATCCTCGGTACCAGAAGGTTGAAGAAATATCCGAGCATCACGGCAAAGAAAGTATTCAGCCGGGAAGGCTCGAATCCCAGCGGTTTCATCAGGATCCTCCACCTGAGCGCCCGGCTGTAATGGCTGAGCAGCAAGATCAACATGGCAGGAAGTACCAGAATATAGTCTGCTCCACCCAGCGCATCTCCCAACCGACGCATGTCCTCATCCGTCAGGTTGTGGATCGACCACCAGATCAGGAACAACCCAAGTCCGAGGAAGATCAGATACTGAAGCGCCAGGGATAGTGTCTTATTCATGGAGGTTGTTTTATCACCGATCCATGTGGAAGGTGACGATGATGACAGTCGTCTATTCACCTGCCGGTTGCAGGTCGAGAATGTAGACCCTCTTACAAAAATATACCTATCCTAAAGATTTCACAGGCAATTGCCACATCAACTTACCTAAAAATGCATGTTATTAATAATTCGTACCTTTGCATTCCTTCAAACCCAGCCAAACCTTTCTCCGTTATGGTAGCAAAGAAAAGGATTCTGTTCATTGCCAATGAGATGTCTCCTTACCTGGAGCTCACCGAATTCTCGGAGATCGCCAACAAACTCGCCATAAAGGCCAATGAAAATGGTTATGAAGTACGCTGTATCATGCCGAGATTCGGCGTGATCAACGAAAGACGTCATCGTCTTCATGAAGTTGTAAGGTTGTCAGGAATCAACGTCTCTGTAGACAATGATGATTTTCCGTTGCAGATCAAGGTGGCGTCCCTCCCCAACGCCCGCCTGCAGGTTTACTTCCTTGATAATGAGGACATGTTCAAGCGGAAGTATGTTTTCCAGGACGAGAATGAGCAGTGGTATGATGATAACGCGCTGAGGACCATATTCTTCTGCAAGGGCACGCTTGAAACTGTGAAAAAGTTTGGCTGGCCCCCGGATATCATCCATTGCAGTGGATGGATGACCTCACTGATCCCGCTTTATTTGAAAACGGTTTACAAGAAAGAACCGGTCTTCGGAAACAGCCGCGTGGTGTACACCATCGGACAAAATACTTTCCCGGACAATATCGGGGCTGATTTCATGAAGATGGCACAGATCCACACTTCTCTGAAGGATAAGGATATGGAGCCCTTCAAGGCCGGAGATAACACCGGAATGTTCCGTGGTGGAGCGCACTATGCGGATGCCATCACCTTTGGAGATGCCCTGACAGATTCTGCTTTGCTGGACGAATTCGGTAAGGCAAAAGGAAAGCGGGTACTGCCCTTCAGGGAAGATTCCGATTTAACAGAGTATTTGCAATTGTATAGCGACCTTGCCGGTAAATAAGCCATATCCGACTTTGACATCCAAGCATAATCATCGACTGGTGACTTCCAAGATTTCCCTCAAACGTATCATACAGGTTTTATTCGTCGTCATTTCCCTGGGTAGCTGTACCAAGATCAAATCCACGGATATTGGCGCAGGTTTACTTCCGGATGTTGACCGGGTCAACACCTTCGACACCCTGCTGCCCGTGGTTA
>JBEEMB010000278.1:0-4235 GCA_041167815.1 Bacteroidota bacterium
ATCCGTCTCGATGAAATTCCAATTGTTCCGTGGACTCAGCGAAGGACTCAGCCTTACAAGCACCTTCATTCTGCTCATCCCTATCCTGATACTGGCATTCAGTTCACTCAGGAAAAGAAAGTATTCGAAACCACTGCTGATGTCCCTCAGCGTGCTGTTTATTACCGGACTCATTCAAAACCAGCTGTTGTATCCGGTCAGCGAAGACACATCAGAGATGGCCGGGCTGTTTGCACTGATGATCCAACCACCCCTCGCTTTTTACTTTCTCTTTGGTTTCATCACCAAGGAAGAATCCAAAAAAGACATGGTGGCGGGCATCACGGTGTTTATCGTGGCTGTCCTCGCCCTACTGATCTACGAAGGGCCTAAGCTTCATGCGTTCCTCATCATTTATGGACTCGGTTTGGTGTTGGTGTTACTTTTCGGACTCCCCATCTTGTTCGAATCCATTCGTGACCATCAAATTGAAGGTAACGGACTTGGAAAGCTCATCCTCATGGCTTCATATCTTACAGCACGGATCGTATCCCTGATGGTATGGGTTGGTTATGTACTCTTTGAAATTCACATGGTCTATCTTTCAAGGTTCTTCCAACTCGGCGTACTGATTCTGTCTGTTACCTTGTCCATCGGGCTTTGGCTCGACAACAGAAAAGAAACCGCGGTACAACGGGCCCGGATGCCGCTCATAAAGTCCACACTCTTCCGCTGATATTCAATCCGGCATAAAAACAAAGGCTGTCTCGCTTGAGACAGCCTTTGTTTTTATTTATAGTCGCACAGTTTCGTTTACATAGTGTAACGTCCATCTGCAATCAAGCGTGCAGCAATTCTGCGGCGGGCATCTTTGACATTGAACGGATTGGCCTTTGTGAACCGTTTCAGGCCCAGCAACATCATACGCTGCTCATCTCCGGATGCAAAAGCATTGATGGCATCCTTTCCGGACTTATGCACCCGGTCTGCCGCATCATATAGATATGCCCCGGCGATATCTGTTGCCAATACAGCTGCAGGATTGTTGCACTCCGTCAGTTTCATCGCACGCAACAAAGCGCTCTCGGCATGGAAGATCTCAATGCCCATATCGGCAATGTTCATCAATATTTCCTGTTCCTGTTCCAGCTGCATCATCAGCTTTTGAATCGCACCGCCGGCTACCATGAGCAGAGCTTTCTTCATGTTGGCAACCAGCTTTCGCTCCGCTGCAAATGGCTCATCATCCCCTGATCCGAAATCCGGAATACTCATCAGCTCCTTCTGAACGGCCATGGCCGGACCCATCAGATCCAACCGCCCTTTCATGGCGCGTTTCAGGATCATATCCACCGTCAGCAGTCGATTGATCTCGTTCGTGCCCTCGTAAATGCGATTGATACGACTGTCGCGATAAGCCCTGGAGATGGCATATTCCGCACTGAACCCGTTTCCACCGTGGATCTGAACGCCTTCATCCACTACATAATCGAGCATCTCACTGCCATATACCTTGAGGATCGCACATTCCACCGCATACTCCTCTGCAGCACCCAGCAACGCCTCGTTGAAAGGCTTGCCTTCCGCCAGTAAATCACGCTCCTTCGTTTCCACCCACATGGCACTGCGATACAAGGCAGTCTCACTTACCCAGATGCGGATTGCTGTTTCAGCCAACTTCTGCTGGATGGCTCCAAAGGATGAAATCGGACGCTTGAATTGCTCGCGTGTATTCGCATACTGGATATTCACATCCATCGTAGCCTTGGCACCTCCGAGCGTCGCGGCACATAATTTCAAACGCCCAATGTTCAAAATATTGAAAGCGATGATATGCCCCTTACCGATCTCTCCCAGCACATTACCCACAGGTACCTTGCAATCCTGGAAATAAAGTTGAACGGTGGAAGATCCTTTGATACCCATTTTATCTTCTTCCGGACCTTGTGAGAATCCCTCCATCCCGCGCTCTACGATGAAGGCCGTGAACTTGTCGCCGTCGATCTTCGCAAACACCGTGTACACATCAGCGAAGCCACCGTTGGTGATCCAGCACTTCTGTCCATTCAAAATGTAATGGGCGCCATCCTCACTGAGTTTCGCCGTCGTCTTGGCGCTAAGCGCATCACTGCCGCTGTTGGGTTCAGTCAAACCATAAGCCCCCTTCCAGACACCTGTCGCCAGTTTTGAAATGTATCGTTGCTTTTGCTCGGGGGTGCCAAAATACAGGATGGGCAAGGTACCGATGCCCATATGCGCAGCAACGGCAACAGAAAACGAATGTCCGCCTCCGAGCCCTTCATTCACGATGGTTGAAGTAATGAAATCCTTACCCAATCCATCGTATTCCTCCGGAATGGATGCCCCAAGCAGTCCCTGCTCACCCGCCTTCTCCATCAACAAAGGCATCAGTCCGGGTTCGAGCTTCTCAATACGTTCAATGATGGGATGTATCTCCGCCTTCAGAAAATCGTGACACAGCTGCATCACCATGCGCTGCTCTTCATTGAAATCCTCAGGGATATAGGTTTCCGCAGGCAGACTCTCCTTAATGAGCCATTCAGCGCCTCGCAAAGCCGTCGATGTGTTCGTTCCTGTGGTCATGTTATTCGTTTTTGTATGATGAATCACTTTAGATTGTCGTACACGCGTTGCAACACCCCTTTGCACAATTCGATCTCCCGTGAAGACACACCGTCCAGCGCCTCAATCAACGTCTGATCCGCCACCGCCATCGTCAGATCCTGTAAATCCCGACCCGCATCCGTCAGATGTATCATATTCATCCGGCGATCCGAACGTGAAGACACCCGCTTCACCAGCGACTGCTTCTCCAGATTGTCCACCAACCGGGTAATGCTTGGCTTATCCCTGAAACTACGGTTGCACAATTCCTGCTGACTCAACCCATCCTCCTTCCACAGATGATACAATACACTCCACTGCTCCACCGTGATGTCGACGCCCTCCTGCTTGAAATTCTTCTGCAGACGACGTGCCAACGCCGTCGAGGCGACACCCGTGATGAAACTATATAACTCCCCGCGTGAAAAATGGTTGTTTGGCATATCGTTAGTTATGCAACCAATTCGAAATTACTTAATTTTGGATACAACAAACAGCCCCGGCACAAATTGCAAGGGAAATTTGACATCCTGTTCGACCGGAGCATCAGATGGGCCCGGAAAACCTGAGTTCAGACAGCCAACCTCACCAAATCCTCACATGAAACCATCCTGGATACATTACCGATCTTCCGACATTGCATATCTTATATCCGGGACAGGACCCCGCCTGACCGTTTGTTTCCATGGATTTCTGGAGGATGCTTCATCATTCATGGCACTGTCGGAATACCTGCCAGACCATACTCTTATAGCCTTCGACCTGCCCTTCCACGGTCGGACAAGCTGGAGGGAGGGGTTGGAGCTCGGTGTGGAGGAATGGATTGAAATCATTGCACTGTGCCCCGAAATCGGGGGGAGTGATTATGGCATCATCGGCTACAGCATGGGCGGAAAGATGGCACTCTCAGTTTACCAGGCCAGACCGGAGCAGGTACCATTCCTGTGGCTGATCGCTCCGGACGGGCTGAAACACGACCCCTGGCATCATTTTGCCACCCGCACTGCCATCGGGCATGCCGTCATGAAATACAACCTACGGCATCCCCGCAGTTTCATGACACTCTTAAACGTGTTGGAAAGAACCCGTGTTGTGAATGGCAGCATCGCTAAATTCGTCAGATATTACATGCAGGACGAATCGATGCGCGAAAAAGTATACCAGACATGGATGACTTTCCGGGATTTCAGACCGGAGACAGCTTTAATTCGGAAGCAGATCGTCAGATATAAAACAGGCGTATCAATGGTTTTCGGCCGCTATGATAAACTATGTCCCGCTGCGCGCGGAAGGGCATTTGCGGAAGGGATGGCCGCCTCTGTTCGCATGCATTCCCTGCAAGCCGGCCATCTGCTGTTGCGGACACATCACCTGCGGGATGTTTCCCTTGCGCTGACAGACCATAAACCCGAGCCCGCTGCCGCCGAATCATGATACTCATATTTATTTCGTCGGGCCTCGCCATGGGGTATGCAGTGTTAATACTCACCTATCGAAGCATGTGGCAACTCGGATCTTTATCCGGAAAAGCCACGGTTCAAAGTCCCGACGAACGCGTAAGCGTCATCGTTCCGTGCCGAAATGAAGCGAAAAATATAGAAAACTGCATTCGGGCCCTCCTTGCACAGGAT
>JBEEMB010000301.1:0-14424 GCA_041167815.1 Bacteroidota bacterium
GTATCCGGCGAAAGGCCCGAAAAAAGGACTGCTGCTGGAGTTTTCGGTTATCCGTAACAGCTATGTGTTGGAATCGAAAAACGGAAAGAAAATCGTATTGAATCCGGTCCGTTCAACCCTCAAGCCATGGCCACCTTTCCGGTTTGTGTACACACTTGATTTCTCGGTGGTGGAGGATACGGGGTTTTATCGAATCGTTCGGAACGATAATAAATTGGAATCTTCCTGGTTCAGGATCGGAGGACAACCGCCTGTGCATGAAGAGGTTGTCCGTTTCATGCAGACCCAGCGTTGCGGATACAATCCATTCCTCGACAGGGTTTGTCACCCATACGATGGCCGCTCGTTCTACGGTCCCATGCCTGACTCATCGTATGTGGATGCAAGAGGCGGATGGCACGATGCCGGAGACCAGTTGAAATACCTGATCACGGGCAGCAATGCCACGGCACGAATGATGATGGCCTGGGAAGCATTTCCAGGCGTTTTTGAGGATGCGGTCAATAGCTGGGGGCGTCCCGGGAGCAATGGATTGCCTGATATCTTGGATGAGGCCAAATGGGGACTCGACTGGATACATCGGCTGCATCCGGCCCCGGATCAGTTGATTCATCAGGTGGCAGACGACCGGGATCATATCGGCTTCAAGCTGCCGTATAACGACTCTTCAAACTATGGATGGGGGCCGAACAGTTTTCGGGCAGCATATTTCGCTACCGGTGCACCGCAAGGTGCCGGGAAATATAAAAGTGAGGCCACCGGTGTTTCGAATGTTGCCGGCAGATCTGCTGCCGCCATGGCGATGGCTGCGAGGATTTGGAAAACAATTCCCAACGGGGATGATTTTTCCAGCCAATGCATTTCAGCAGCCCGGTCCCTTTACCAATTAGGCAGGGAAAAGGAAGGCTTTCAACAAGGCAACAGTTATGGCGCACCCTATCGATACAACGAAAGGACCTGGGCAGATGACATGGAATGGGCTGCGGCAGAACTCTATGCCACCACCGGGGAAGCCCGGTTTCTAAAGGAAGCCATTAACTATGCCATATTGGTAAATACAGATTCCTGGATGGAGCGAGACAGCGTTTCGCATTATGAAATGTATCCGTATGTGAATATGGGCCATTATGCGCTATGGAAAGTCGGAGACCCGTCGACCAAATCGTTGGTGGAGGGTTTTTATCGACACAACCTCGAACGCATAGCAGCAAGAGCCCGTCTCAACGACTATGGAGTTGGACATTTGTTTGTATGGTGTTCGAACAATTTCGCAGCAGCTGTGGCAACCCAGGCCCTGCTCTATGAACATATGACAGGAGAAAATCGATTCAGGCCATTGATGCAGGACCATATCAATTGGTTGCTGGGTCTCAACCCATGGGGAACGAGCATGATCACCGGTATTCCTGCAGATGGAGATCATCCTGTGGATGTGCATATGCCATTTTGGAGAAGACTTGGGAAATCTGTGCCGGGCAGCCTGGTGGATGGCCCATTGTGGTCTTCCATACATGAAGGCATGCTGCAAATCAGTCTGAGCGAACCAGACGAATACCGGCATCTCCAGCCCGGACACATCACCTACTGGGATGACTGGGCTGATTATTCAACCAATGAACCAACGATGGACGGATCTGCGGATCTCATCCATTGGCTGGCATGGCTATACGCACAGCATTGATCTATTGAATACAAACTAACGGGATTTTAAATAGATTTGAGCCAATTCAATGCTGGTATTTATATTTAGTTTACGGTAAACCGATTTGATATGTTTTCGGACCGTATTGATTGAAATGCCCATTTCATTGGCCACCATCTTGTAGCTAAGTCCATCGAGTATCAGTTCCACGACCCGCTGCTCACGGATATTCAATCCGGCATCCTCATGTTGTGTTTCACGAACAGAGATTTTTCTGGTCCCGAAAAAATCAACCACTTTTCTGGCAATTTCGACACTCATGAGTGAACCGCCTGCATGTGTCAGCAAAATGGTTTCTCTGATCTTGTCCAATGTTTCCCCCTTGGTCAAATAGCTTTGGGCACCATAACACAGACATTTAAAGATGCTTTCCTGATCGTCTGCCACGGAATGGATAATGATGGAAACACCGGGAAAGCGGGTACATAATTCGTTTATACAATCCATTCCATTGCGATATGGCAACATCAGATCGAGCAGTAAAACGTGAGGGATATCGTTAGACTGCTTATAAAAATCGTCCACATGAGCAGCGAGACAGGAGATCCTGATCTCCGGATCTTCTTTGAAAAAATCGACAAGTGTCCGACCGATCACTATATTGTCTTCAATCACGCCCAGTTTGATCATTTCGGAGATTTATATTTATTTCAACCGTAAACAGTCCGTTGATTTGGCTCGTTTGTAAGGTGCCACGAATCCTGAGCATGCGTCGTTGCATGTTTTCCAACCCCAGGCCTTCGGTATTTTCCTCCCTGTCAACAGATCGTATACCATTTCGAATGATTATTTGATGTCTTGCTTCGTTTGAAATTTTCCATTCGAACAAAACACCTTTTCCATCCCCATGCTTGATGGCGTTGTTTAGTGACTCCTTCAACGTGAATAACAGATTACGCTTTTGAATCAAGGTCAATGGAACATTGCTCAATCCTTTGGGACTGGAAAATTTATATGCTATATTAAAAGGTTCCAACGACTCCTGTGCGATTCGTTTGAATCTATCCCACAGTTGCTGCGCATTGTCAGTTTTAGTATCAAGACTCCACAGACCATCTTTCAGTCCAAAGACCGCTTTGGATGAAAGATTTCTAAGTACGGCCAATTGTGACCCACGGACCTCGGCCCCTTTCTGAAGCAGATCAATTTTCATCAACATCCCAGCGAGATAGCCCCCTACTTCATCATGCAAGTCTGCAGCCAATTCTTGACGTACTTCCAGCAATCTGCGATCTCTCTCTACAATGGTACGCACATATAGTAAAATGAATATGAGCAAAGTGCCAATGATGGCGACATAAAAAGCAGGTTTGGTATAAAAATACTGTTCGACCACCAACGGAAAATTTCTTTCAAGGATTTCATCGCTGCCAACACCATTGATAAAACGAACACGCAAGTTGTATTTTCCGGAACGGACATTATCGACATGCAGAATAGGAGTTGGTCCCATCTTCATCCAGTGTTCATGGATACCGTCAATTTTATATTCAAATAAAGATTGTTCCGGCATATACACCGGATCTGCATAAAAGTGGAGTTTCAGATACTTGACATCAGGTCCGATTCGCAAAGTTTCCATGGTTTGGAAAGGATAATCCAAATGCACCTTTAAATCTCCGACCCGGCCATATTCAACCCTGCTGATGCGAATCCTTTTTAAGGATCCATTGGCACGTGATGACATATTAGGATCGAATCGAATGAAGCCGCTGATCGTTCCCATGAAAATGTTTCCTGAACGTGCCACATACACGGAGCTGTGATTGAACTCATCGTCCGGCAGACCATCCGCTTTATAGAAATTTTCTACGCGTCCGCCGGCCGTATCGATCCTGGACAAACCTCCATAGGTGCCGGCCCATAATCTTCCCCGGGCGTCGAGTGCAAGACTGGCCACAAAATCTCCTGCAAGTCCCTCCTGACGCCTGATAGACCGAATCATGTTACCAGATGAATCAAAACAAATTACGCCATCGAATGTGGCTGCCCATATCTTTCCATCTCGCCCGAGTATCACATCATTGATAATATCGATGCCGGGTCGATCATCCCGATAAGCGGGTCGAATATGTTGTTTGATACTGAAATCTCGACGAATGATGAAAATCCCTTTGTCCGTCCCCAATAAACACTTTTCTCCATCAAGTGGCATGATCTTTTTTATCATGAGATCCGACACAATGATCGAATCATATTTTATGAAGGGGTTCAGAAATACATCTTTGGCGGGCAGATAAGCATTGAAAGAGCGATACCCGCCGACCAGAATCGTATCCCCCCAAACCGCATTGGAAATAAGATGATTATTTTTAAAACTTGTGTCCTTTACCAAAGGGGTATAACTGCCACTGACCGGATCCATGCGAATCAGACCGTTACCTTCGGTGGCAAGCCACAGTTTTTTATCGTGATGGATCATACCATGGGTCACTAAATCCTTCGCGTTGATGAGACGAAGCGTGGAATCGGATTTCCTCCAGGCATTGATTGAATGATATCCTGCGATATAGATATTTTCGTCATCTTCAGCAATTCCCCTGGGATCTTCATAAATCCCCACATTGGGTACGAGCGTCGAGCGGATGGGAACAAATTCATTTCCTCGATAAGCCAGCATGATGAGTCCTACAGAGGTACCCAAGAGTAATCTGTCGCCGAACAGCAGCATGTCATGAATGATGTATGGACTGGTGATTCCGAGGTTGATCAGTTTTTTCGTCCAATGGTTTCCGGATTTGTATTCATGAAAAAGCTGATGCAAATTGGCGACCATGAATCGATGGTTTCCTGTCTCTTGTCGGATCCCGAACTTTCCCGGTGATGAAAATGATTCAATTTTTCCATCAGCCTTCAAAGGAATTCGTATCGACTTTTCACCATGCATGTAAACAATGGGGCCGCTGACCTCTTCATACAGCATTGGATCATCGAAGATGGCCGAGGTTCGCTGTTCTTCCCGGGCACTCAGTGTTTGTTTATCAATCGCATGAAGTACTCCTACCCGGTTATCTCCCTTTTCCAGTCTTATATTACCCGACACCCATACCTTGTTAATGGATATTCGGATATCTACGGGTGAAATCAAATCCAGACGGCGCACACGCAACTTGCCGTTAAAGTGATTGAATAGAAACCCATCTTCACGAAACCACCAAAAGCCTGTTGATGCGTCGTGTCTGACTTGGAAGATTGATGCACCATTGTCTGTATATCCCGGAAGCTGAATAGGCCTGAATGTTTTCAGATCCAACAGCCTCAATCCCTTTCCGGTAGCGATGAACAGTGTGTCACCTCCTGTAGCAAGGGCAGTGATTTCCGTGGAAGGCAGTTGCCAATCTGTAATGGCATCCAACGGTTTGTCAAATTCATAACCATTGTATCGCACCAGGCCACGTTTGGTTCCCAACCATATCAACCCTGCAGTATCCCTGACAATAGATCTGATGGAATTACCCAGGCTTCCGGGTTCGATTTTAACGTGTCTGACTTCGTAGAGAAAATCCTGAGCCTTGCTGTTTGGAATCAACAGCAGACAGAGCGTTATTATACTGAGTACACGCAAGACCATAGCCAAATGTATCAAATTCAAAGGCTATGAAAAATAAAAAAGCCGCCTCTTTATGGCGGCTTTTTCTTGTGATTCGGCTGGGACTCGAACCCAGGGCCCATACATTAAAAGTGTATTGCTCTACCAACTGAGCTACCGAATCTCCAAACTTGCAGGGCTTGTTGTTACTTACCGTTGCAATCGGGATGCAAAAGTAAGGGCCCTTTGCTAAATAGACAAAAATTATCGTCGTTTTTTCTAAAAAAAACCAGTTGCCCCAAAAGAGGATGCGGAATGGAGCTTGAATATAAAGGAGGTTAAAAATTTTGGAAGCAACCGGTTATTTAAGACCTTTGCATTTCTGCTGTAACCCATCATTTAGGATATTCCGGATCCTCCAGAACTTAGCCATCCATGCCTATACTGACCATTACATCCGATATCGGCCCGCAGGATTTCCTCACGGGTGCGATCAAGGGCAGGCTACTTTCGGTAAACGAGCAGTTCAACATTGTTGATATCACGCACAGTCTGGATGCGTACAACTATCCGCAGGCAGCCTATGTCTGCCGTAATGCCTTCCGCCATTTCCCGCCAGACAGCTTCCATCTTGTGCTGGTGAATATGTTTGATGTGAAATCACAGCATCTGTTACTTGCACGTCATCACGACCAATACATTGGAATTGCAGATAACGGTTTGCTCACGATGATTTTGGAAACTTCACCGGAAGAGGTCATCACACTACCCATGGATGCATCAAGACGAAAAGACGCCCTGTATTACGCGGAGCTCTTTGGAGAGGCCTTCACTGCGTTGTTGAGCGGCAGGCCGTTAGACCGGATCGGGGTTTCTGGTCAACCGATACGCGAAAAGCATCCGCTCAAGCCTTTGATTGGCCCTGATTGGATAGAGGGGCAAATCATATTTATTGATCATTTCGAAAACGTCGTGGTCAATATTCGTCGGGAGGACTTCGATGCGCACCGGCAGGGGCGATCCTTTAAAATCGTTTTTAGACGTGATGAAGTGATCGACCGGATTGCGGAGACTTATGCCGATGTTCCGGAGGGCGAAAAGACGGCAATTTTCAACGCGGCAGGCTATCTTGAAGTAGCGATCAACAAGGGAAACGCGGCGGGCCTCTTCGGTTTGCAGCGTTTCAAAGAGCTCCAGTCGCAAGGGGCCGGATCATTCATGCAGTCAAGGCTCTTCTATCAAACGGTCAGGGTGTATTTCGAGTCCTGAGGTTCAGATGTCTAAGGCTTCAATCTTCCTTTGCCTTTCCCCAAATTTCCATTAGGTTTGCCATTCAAATCTATTTCTTCCCATGTCGTTCCAAAAGACCAACAACATCACAGGCTGGATCGTAGCGCTTATCGCTTGTTCCGTCTACATCATGACCGCGGAAGCAGGCGGCAGCCTTTGGGATTGCGGTGAGTTCGTAAGCTCATGCTTTAAGCTTCAGGTACCCCATCCTCCGGGAGCCCCTCTGTTTGTGCTGATGGGTCGCGTTTTCATCATCCTGTTTGGAAATGATCCGTTGACCGCAGCCAAGGCCGTGAACGTCATGAGTGCATTGGCCAGCGGTTTTACCATTTTGTTCCTTTTCTGGACCATCACGCACTTTGCCCGAAAGATCTACCAAAAGGAGAGCAATGCGCTTAACGGCCAACAGATTTTCACTGTGATGGCTGCTGGTGTGGTTGGATCCCTTGCCTATACCTTCAGTGATTCCTTTTGGTACTCCGCTGTTGAGGGTGAAGTTTACGCCCTTTCCTCATTCTTTACGGCACTGGTATTCTGGATGATGTTGAAATGGGAACATCAGGCCGACCAGCCTGGGGCTGATCGGTGGATCGTACTGATATTCTTCATGATGGGATTGTCGATCGGTGTTCACCTGCTTAACCTGCTCACGATTCCTGCGATCGTGATGATTTATTATTTCAAGCGTTACCAGGTCACAGGATGGGGTACATTCTGGGCTTTTGTGATTGGATGTATCATCACGGGCGTTACGCAGAAAGTAGTCATTCAATATACCATCAAGGGGGCGGGAAGCTTCGATATCTTCGCCGTGAACAGCCTTGGACTTCCTTTTTTCACCGGCTTCATCGTCTATTTCCTGTTACTGACCGCCTTGATCGCCACCGGTATCAGACTGGCTGGTTCCAAAGAAATCCGTAAATCTCCGTTCACCCTTTGGCTGGCCCTGCTGGCTTTCACCGTGCTTTATCCCTTCATCTCCTCCGGAACAATGGGTTCATCCATTGGAAAACTGCTGGCGGTGGCTGCAGCTGTTTTTGCCGCCGTTCAATACGGACTTCCCGCCTTGCGCCGGAATCCCTATTTTCTGAAGCTGGCCATGTGGTGTTTCGGTTTCATGATGATGGGCTATTCCACCTATCTGACCACACTGGTAAGATCTGCTGCTGACCCTGCGATCGACATGTACAATGTCGACAATCCGATGAGTCTTGTGGGATATCTGGGTCGTGAACAATATGGCGATTTCCCTCTCCTTTACGGTCAGGTCTTTACTGCACAACCCATCGATTACGAGGAAGGAGAACAGAAATACGTCAAAGGACAGAAACAATATGTAAACACGGGCCGCGATATTACACCGGTATATGAACCCGGTGATAAAATGCTGCTGCCCCGCGTTTGGGACGCCAGCAACGAGCAGGGACATGCCACCTTCTATCGCCAATGGCTGAACCTGGCCGAAGGTGAAAAACCAGGTCAGGGAGAGAATATCACCTGGGCCGTTACCTACCAGATCGGTTGGATGTATCTCCGCTATTTTGGATGGAACTTTATTGGAAAACAAAACGACGTACAGGGACTGGGCAATGTCCGCGACGGAAATAGCATCACCGGAATATCTTCGGTTGACAATGCACTGCTAGGAAATCAGGACAAACTCCCTGAAACCCTTCGTAAGAACAAGGCCAACAACAAGCTGTTCGCCCTCCCCTTCCTCCTTGGGCTTATCGGACTTTTTTATCAGTACAAAAAAGACCAGCGCGACACGCTGGTCAGCGGCCTGCTGTTCTTCTTCACAGGTCTCGCTATTGTATTCTACCTCAACCAGGCCGGCAACCAACCTCGTGAGCGTGACTATGCCTACGTGGGTTCTTTCTACGCATTCGCCATTTGGATTGGGCTGGGCGTGATGCAAGTCAAAGACTGGCTGCAGCGATTCCTCGGTGGAAACGGCGCAAATGTTGCAGCAGGTGCCGTCACCTTGCTGGCCGTTCCTGTATTGATGGCATCACAGGAATGGGACGACCACGACCGTAGCCAAAAAGTACTCGCCCGTGACCTTGCAAAAAACTATCTTGAGAGCTGCGCACCCAATGCCATCCTGTTCTCCTTCGGTGACAACGACACCTATCCGCTTTGGTACGCTCAGGAAGTGGAAGGCATACGCAGGGATGTCCGCGTGATAAATTATAGTCTGTTGGGCATCGATTGGTACATCAACCAGTTGCGCTACAAAGTAAATGAGAGCGCTCCGATCGATGTGATTTGGTCGGCAGATAAAATAGAAGGCAACAAACGCGACTTCGTTCGATTCTATGAGCGTCCGGGTGTCTCAGACCAGAATCGTTATGTTGATCTGTACAGCCTGATGAGTGATTTCATAGGCAGCGACAAACCGGAGAATATGCTCCCCACTCAAAGTGGCGACATGATGAATTACCTCCCAGTTAAGAAGGTAAGCGTTCCGGTGGATGTAGCACTCGTCAGAAAGAACGGCACCGTGAATGCCAGTGATTCTGTGCTTTCCGAAATCAGATTCGATCTGCCCCGCGACCTGCTGCTGAAGAACGACATGGCCGTGCTGAATATCATCGCCGCCAACAAATGGCAGCGTCCGATCTACTTCACCTCTCCTTTTGGTGAATTGGGCTTCGGACAGTACTTGCGCAATGATGGCATGAGTTACCGTCTGGTTCCCTTGAGCGGACAGAGCATGGTGAATGATGAATGGGCTTACGAAAAACTGCTCAAGCATTTTGCATTCGGAGGATCAGACAAGCCAGGTACGTATTTCGACGAAGAGAACCGTCGTCATCTGCTCGGCATTCGCCAATCATTCGCCGAAATCGCCGGCAGCCTGGCCATGAATGGCCGGTTGGAAGAAGCTCGTAAACTGCTGCAAAGACTCGATAGCAACATGTTGGCAGAGAACATTCCATACGGCATGGTCAGCCGCCAGAACCAGCACAATATGGTCAGCGCCCAACTGGCAGAAGCTGCCTATCGTGCAGGAGACAAAGCACTGGGTGACCGCATCGCCGGAGCCGTGAAAAAAGACTTGCAAGAGCAACTGGCATACTATGCTTATCTGGGAGGCATGTCCACTGAAGAGTTGATGACAGGCATCCAACAGATCATGTCCAATCAGGCTGATAACCTGAGCAACCGCCAACGAGGCATGTTCATCGATATCAGACAGGCGTTCGGCCTTCAGGAATATCTGAGGAATATCGAATCAAGCTTTGCTCCCATGCAAGTGGAAAAACAAGCCGCAACCACCGACACTGCAAAACCTGAATAACCCCGACAGCATCAAAAGTTGAGGCGGATGGGGCAACCTTTCCGCCTCTTTTTTTGTCTTAATGATTGGATATTCCACCAACATGACAGGACACCGTTTCAGTAAATTCGACCCGGAAGCACAAGGGAAGCCCCCTTTCGACCGCTTACTGGACATATTTCTTCAGTTGCTTACCCATACCAACGGAGATGCCACAGAGGCACTTGATTGGATGAATCAACTGGATCGCAAATACCAACTCACCGATGATGAATATGGCATGGGTGACTTCATTGAAGAACTCCGGGAACGGGGATATCTCAAGGAGGATCCCCAAACCGGTGCCTTCAGCATCAGTCCGAAAACAGAACAGGGCATTCGCCAGCGCAGCCTCGAAGAGATCTTCGGGAAGCTCAAAAAGTCGAACCGAGGCGACCATCAGACCTTCAAACCCGGTGCGGGTGATGAACTGAATCCTGAAACCAGGCCGTTCCGCTTCGGAGATGCCCTCGAACAAATCGACTTCGTCAGTTCGATCCGAAACGCTCAGATACAGCATGGCATCGATGGGTTTCAGATGCAGGAAGATGACCTGGAGATCCGGGAGACAGACTTCAAGGCGCAGACCTCCACGGTGCTTATGATTGACATCTCCCACTCGATGATCCTGTACGGCGAAGACCGCATCACCCCGGCCAAGAAAGTGGCCATGGCGCTGAGCGAACTCATCCGGACAAAATATCCCAAGGATACGCTCGACATAGTAACCTTCGGGAATGATGCCAATCAAATCGAGATGAAAGACATCCCATATTTGCAGGTCGGGCCCTTTCATACCAATACCGTGGCAGGTCTGGAAATGGCGATGGATATTCTCAGGCGCAGGAAGAATCCGAACAAACAGATCTTCATGATCACGGATGGCAAGCCGACCTGCCTTAAAATCGCAGGTAAATATTATAAAAACGCATTTGGACTCGACAGAAAGATCACATCGCGCTGCCTGAACCTGGCAGCTCAATGTCGAAAACTGAAGATCCCGATCACCACCTTCATGATCGCGAGCGATCCATACCTCCAGCGCTTCGTCAACGAATTCACGGAAACCAACCAGGGACGAGCGTTCTATGCCACGCTCGACAGACTCGGAAGCTTCCTGTTCACTGATTTCGAAAACGGAAAGCGTCGCAACGTTTATTAACTCATAACACTGACCAACACATACGCATGTCTATCAGACCTACAACATTTGGTGCATTGAAAGCTTCGGGATACAGACCGAGAAGCGTGAAAGAAGAGATCCGGGAAAACCTCATCTCCAGAATGTCCGACGGAACCCCTTGCTTCCCCGGCATCCTTGGCTATGAGGACACGGTTATTCCGGATACGGAGCGCGCGCTGCTGTCTCGACACAATATACTTTTCCTTGGATTGCGCGGACAGGCCAAGACACGCATGGCACGGCTCATGACAGAACTGCTCGACGAATATGTCCCCGTGGTAGAGGGCAGTGAGATCAACGATGATCCCTTTCATCCACTCTCTGCCAAAGCACGACGTATGCTGGCAGAAAAAGGAGATGACACACCGATCCGATGGATGCACAGAAGCGAACGCTATGGCGAAAAACTGGCTACACCGGATGTGAGTGTGGCAGATCTCATTGGAGATATCGACCCCGTCAAAGCAGCGAACCTCCGGTTGAGTTTTTCGGACGAAGATGTCATACATTTCGGGATCATCCCCCGGAGTAACCGATGCATCTTTGTGATCAATGAACTACCTGATCTGCAGGCCCGCATACAGGTCGCACTCTTCAACATTCTGCAAGAAGGCGACATTCAAATCCGCGGTTTCAAACTCAGGATGCCACTTGACATATTATTTGTATTTACCGCTAATCCGGAAGACTATACCAATCGTGGATCGATCGTCACTCCGCTGAAGGATCGCATCGAAAGCCAGATACTGACGCACTATCCCAAAACAGTGGATACCGCGCTGGCCATCACGGCTCAGGAAGCGGCGCTACACCCCGCGCAGCGTTCACGCATCGCCGTCCATGAACTGATCAGAAGGATCATCGAACAGGTGTCCTTCGAAGCACGGCAGAGTGAGCTGGTTGACCAGAAGAGTGGGGTCTCTGCGCGATTGACGATATCCGCCCTCGAAAACGCCGTCAGTTCGGCGGAACGAAGGGCGATCATCAATCAGGAATCAAATACGCAGGTATGGATCGGCGATCTTTCCGGCATCATCCCTTCCGTCACCGGGAAAATAGAACTGGTGTATGAAGGTGAGCAGGAAGGTCCCTATCAGGTATCGCTGAACCTCCTGGAGCGAGCCATCAGAACGGTTTTCGCCCGGTATTTCCCCAGTCCCGACAGTTTCAAAAAACGGAGAGGAAAGGATGCCCCGACTCAGGAAAACCCTTTCCGAAGCATCATCGGCTGGTTCGACAAAGGCAACCATGTGGACCTGTCATTTTCCGTCAGCGACGACCAGCGTCGACTCGAACTATGGAAAGTTGACGGCTTGCACGCGCTGGTGACCGCCAAACACCCCAAGGCAACGGAAGAAGAAAAACTCCTGTTGATGGAGTTCGTGCTACACGGGCTTGCCTCCTATTCACTGATCAGTAAAAAAACACTGGACCGCCGAATTGAATTCCGCGACCTGATGGGGTCGATGCTTGACCTGAAGGGCAATGAGGATGATGAAGAAAATGAAGACGATGACCAATGATTGAGATGACACAGACGCGGATCCTCATACAGGGTCCGCGTCTGTATCAATAATGACTGACCTCAGTACCTTGTCGTTGCCAATGATGGCGAATTGTTGTGCCAGCAGCTTCCTGGCATTTCTGATCAGCGACGCTTCTTTAGGAAGTTTGAGCATCAACTCGGTGAGGTACATCTGACGGACACGGTTGACCACAGGCTCAGCAGGTCCGATGATATATGGCCCTAATTCTTTGGATAAGTTCTGGGCGAAGAGCCTGGCTGCGGCTTCCGTCCTGTCCTTGTATTTATGTCGGAATGTGAGCAGGATGATCCTGTAAAACGGAGGGTAGTGAAAGCGTTTACGACCTTCAAGTTCAAAGTCGAAGAAACCCTCGTAGTCATGTCGTACGACAAAATCGAGGATTGGGTGTCCGGGCTGTGAAGTCTGTATCATCACTTTTCCTCTGCTGCCTTTCCTGCCCGCGCGTCCACTTACCTGCTCCATCAGCTGGAAAGCCCGTTCATTCACCCTGAAATCGGCGAAGCTCATGAGTCCGTCGGCATCCAGGACTCCCACAAGCCCGACATGGTCAAAGTCCAGACCTTTCACCACCATCTGTGTCCCTACCAGGATATCCAGCTGGTGCTGTTCGAAATGCTGCACGATCTGATCATGTGCCGTCTTGCCCCGCACACTGTCGACATCCATCCGGGCTACGCGTGCATCCGGAAGTAATGTTTGTAATTCCTCCTCAATGCGTTCGGTTCCAAAGTTCCGTTCCTGCCAATTGGCGCTACCGCAGGCCGGACAGATCAGCGGCCGCGGATAAGTGGTGCCGCAATAGTGGCACTGAAGTCGATGTAATAACTTATGATAAGTAAGCGTGACGTCACAATGGTCGCAATGCGGAATGAAATTGCAGGTACCACAAATCATGTATGGGGAGTAACCCCTTCGATTCTGGAAGAGGATGGCCTGCTTTCCGGCCGCAAGGGTTTCCTGAAGTGCGGTCTGAAGGGCGGGGGAAATGATCACACGCCCGCTGCTGCCGCGTTGCACAGCCCTGGTATCCAGGATCTCAATGGCAGGCATTTCCAGTCCTCCGAATCGTTCCTTCATGGTGACCAGTCCATATTTTCCGGTCACCGCATTATGATAGGATTCAATCGACGGCGTGGCGCTGCCCAGCAGGGTTTTCGCCCCCACCTGTGCGGCAAAGAAAATGGCCGCATCCCGCGCATTGTAGCGGGGCGCGGGATCCTGTTGTTTGTATGAACCATCATGCTCTTCGTCCACTATGACGAGGCTGAGGTCTGAAAAAGGGAGAAACAAGGCGGAACGGGCCCCAAGCACGATGCGCGCCTCTCCGGTGCGGACCCGGTTCCAGATCTCCACCCGTTCATTGGGATTGAATTTGGAGTGATATACTGAGATGTATCCACCGAAATGATGCTGCAGCCGCCGAATAGCCTGGGCCGTCAACGCGATTTCGGGCAGCAGGTACAATACCTGACCGCCTTTGCGCAGTTGCTCTTCGATGAGCCGCACATAGACCTGTGTTTTCCCACTGGAAGTGACACCATGCAGGAGACATACGGGCTTCTCCTGGAATCTTGTCCGGATGTCTGCCAAAGCCTGTTCCTGCAGGGGCGACAAGGTAAAATCAATTTGCACTTCCTGCGGCAGATGCAGAATGCGGTCGACCGATCGTTTTTCTGTGATAAGGATCCCTTTGGATTCCAGGGCTTTCAACTGGGTTGCACTGGCACCGGCCTTTTTCAGGAGTTCCGATTGTTTTACCTCACCTTCCGCCTTTTGAAGATGGAGGAATGCCAGCAATAATTCCATTTGTCGCTCTGCCCGGGAACCCCAGCCATCAAGCAGTGCGGCCAT
>JBEEMB010000050.1:0-8436 GCA_041167815.1 Bacteroidota bacterium
TCCCAACCGTTCCTTCTCCGGCACTTGCTTCATATGTGCCTTGTATCGCTCGAAAAGCCTCAGGTCTTCTTCGTCGCGCATGACATAGCGTTCCGCCCTGGCATAATCACCGTCAAGTGTCGCACGTACAAAACTACTGGCCGCATCCAGTCCATCTTCCGGCTTTTTGAATCCTTCCGGATCAGCACAGCCGGCGAGCATACCAATGGTCAGTGCTAGGATAGCGAATCTTCGGTTACGCATGAGGGTTATCCTTGTTGTGTTCACGATCATAAGCGCGGATGATGGCTTTCACGAGCCGGTGGCGTACCACGTCCTCCTCATCAAGCTCCACATGTCCAATCCCATCGATGTTTCTCAATATCCTGATGGCCTTGTCCAAACCGCTGCGCTGGTTCTTGGGCAGATCCACCTGACTCAGATCCCCGGTGATGATGGCCTTGGCATTGGCACCAATCCGGGTCAAAAACATTTTCAACTGAAGGTCGGTGGCGTTCTGAGCCTCATCCAGGATGATGTACGCATGGTCCAGTGTACGCCCCCGCATGTAGGCCAACGGAGCGATTTCAATGACGCGGGTGCTCATGTAGTATCCCAACTTGTCGGCCGGAATCATGTCATCCAACGCATCGTACAATGGACGGAGATATGGATCGATCTTCTCCTTGAGGTCGCCCGGCAAAAATCCCAGGCTTTCCCCGGCTTCCACCGCCGGTCGGGTGAGGATGATCTTTTTCACCATTTTATTCTTCAGTGCACGCACCGCCAGCGCTACGGCTGTGTAAGTTTTGCCGGTACCCGCAGGGCCGATGGCGAAGATGATGTCATTCTTATCCGTCATCCCCACCATCTTTTTCTGATTGGCAGTCCGTGCACGTATGGCTTTGCCATTCGGACCATACACCAGCACTTCATTCGGATGGCGCTCCTTGAAATTATCCACCGCCTCCTGATCGTCACCGCCCAGGATCTGCTCGAAATAACTTTCCGTTACATTTCCATTGCGTTCAAGGTATTGGATCAGCAAACCGATCTTTTCCCTGGCAATATCGATCTGTTCCGGTGCCCCGCTGATCTTGATCTGCGTGCCCCGGCTGAGGATCTTCAGCAATGGGAATTTTTTCTTGAGGATGTCGAGCTTTCCGTTGTTGACACCGAAGAACTCCAGCGGGTTGACGGATTCGAGATTGATGATGGTTTCGGTCAATGTACGACTTTTGCCAAAATTACGTTTTTCCTATGGATGCCTTGCGCCTGATTGCATCAGAACCTGGCGAGTATTTTGAGGTTGGCCAGGCGCGGCGTCAGCCTGTTGGGCATGGTGAAGACCGTGTTCGAGAAATCCTTGATCAGCTGATAGGAGATCGTGTTTCGACGGTCCAGCAGGTTGAAGACTTCCAGGCTGGCCCAGAGACTGCGCATCGGTTTCCAAACCGCCTTTCCCTTGTTCCGACGTTTTTCCTCATCATAGAGCAGGGCGCTGAAACCCAGATCCGCCCGGATGTATGGCTCAATGATCAGCGCATTCCGATATCTGACACTTTGCGGGATATTATAAGGCATATTGGATCCCGCCAGCAGGTTCAGGTGCACTTTGACATTTTTGTTCGTACTCAGGTAGTCCTGGAAAAACAACCCCATGGTGAATAGCCTGTCCGTAGGTCGCCGCAACCATCCAATGTCTTGCCGAAGGCTGTCTGTCGGTACCTGGTCGGCCGTTTGGGATGAAATCAGTTCCCCCGATTTGTTAAAGTACTGCTGATAGTAATCTCCGTCGATGTCCTCCCGGGTGCGCATGAAACCCAGACTCAGCCAGCTTTCCGCATCCTTCACCCATTCGCCCGATAATCTCAACTCCAGTCCCGTCGCATGCGCTTTGGCAGACAGATCGCCCCGATAGCGGATCCGGACATTATCGATATCGTATGGTACAATGCGGTACTGTTGTTTGTGATAGAGCTCTGCCGTTAGCCTGAATGGCCGCTCCCAGGCGGTGAACAAGCGGTCAAGTCCCGCCACCGCCTGCCAGCTGCGTTGGGCCGGCTGAGCGGTGTTCAACAGGCCGTTGTACAACCGCAATTCCCGATAGAACGGTGGTTGATGGTAGGCTCCGGCAGCCGCCCGCCAGATATGCTGCTTACTGCGTTTCGGTACCCAGGCCGCCTGCACCCTCGGGGATATCAGCCACTCCCCATTCAGGTCGTTGACGTTGAACCTCAGGCCTGCCTGCATGGTGATATCCTGTGCCCCGCGGAAGGCGATGTTGTCCTGGATATGTCCCGATAATCGTAGGGTTTGTAACTCGGCCGAAGATTTTATCACCGAGGTCAACAGCAGACTGCCTGGGCGATAGGGGAGCGTGTATCCGGCAGAATCAATGCGTTCCCATTCGTTCAACCGGTCAGAAATACGCGTATGATCGAGATTCAAGCCCCATTGGACGACATGTGGGCCCTTCGTCCATTTTCCCTTGTGAGCGATACCCGTGGCATCGATGCGCAGGCGGTTTCGGGCGTATTGGTGATACCCTCCTACACCCAGCGGGTTCACGATTTCACCAAAGGTCGGGCGACTCCGGTCGAAGTCGCGCTCCCCAAACACATAATATCCGCCGATGTCGTAGGCTTCCTCTTCCGTATTCGAAAACCTCGACGCCAGCCATTTTAATTCCAGGGAAGGCCGGGCCTGAAAAGTGGCAGCGATTCCCGCCATCGCCGTCGCGTATCGATCGCGTTCCGCTCCGTCGAAGAAGATGTCCATGCCAAGGTTGGCAGAAAATAAAGGAGAAAAAACCGATGACGTCAGTTTCGCATATTCCGGTGCGAAATCGAACCTTGTGCGGGTCAGTCCGAACAACCCCTCCCATTCCCATTTCTGCCCGGCCCTCCAGCGAAGGTTCCCCTGCAGATCGGCGGACGACGGAATGTAACTACCCTTGGTCTCCTGCGAGGCGAAGAGGTTGCGGTTGGTGCGGTTGCGACCTCCGATCAGATAGGTGAAACGACCTTTCTTACTTACCCCTTCCAGATGCACACCCTGCTCCAGCAGACTGGCATAGGCTGTACCGCCCGTCCGGTAAGGCTTTCGATATTTAATGTCGAGCACGCTGCTCATCTTGTCGCCGTACATCGCCGCAAATCCCCCGTTGTAAAAGTCCACCCGCCCCGTCATTTCAGGATTGATGAAACTCAACCCCTCCTGCTGTCCGCTGCGTACCAGGTACGGACGGAAGATCTCGAAATCGTTCACATAGATAAGGTTCTCGTCGTAGTTACCCCCACGCACCGAATATTGTGAGGTGAGTTCGTTATTACTGCCAACGAATATCTTGATCAATCCTTCGATGCCGCCGGTGACGGACGGAAGATTGCGCGCATCTGCCGGGTTCAGTCGGATCAGTCCGGTCTGCCTGCGGTCTGAAGGAGCACTCACCACCACTTCCTTCAAAGAGGAGGTGTCTGGGGCAAGACGGATATCAATGCTGCGTTCCGTGCCGGCGGGTAAATATAAGTTGCGTTGTTCACTGCGGAATCCCGTGGCACTAAATATAAGTGCGAATGCCCGTGCGGAGGGCACCCGTAACCGGTAATTGCCCAAATCGTCGGTCACCACACCCGAACGCCTGTCGAGCATGGAAACACTCACGCCCGGCATGCTTCTTCCTGCACTGTCCGTCACGTGTCCCGAAACATAGGAAGGACGCGGCTGGGCAGCCACCCATCCCATCATGGCGGTCATCAACAGTAACAGTGATAATATAAATTTGAATGGCAAGGCGGCGACGTTGAAATAAATATAAATCAGGCTTCGCAATCCTTGAGGGATCTGATCATGCCGATGGGATCCTTGGCACTAAAGACAGTGCTGCCAGCTACCAGTACATGGGTGCCCGCCTCAACGATCTCACGGGCGTTGTCCAACGTTACACCTCCATCGATCTCGATCAGTGTGGAGAGATTGTTTTCGTCGATTCGTCGCCGTAAGTTCCGGATGCGGTTAAGGGTCTGCGGAATAAAGGTCTGTCCACCGAAGCCCGGGTTCACACTCATGATGCACACAATATCGATCTCATCCAGCAGATCGAAAAGGGACTCCACAGGCGTGTGCGGGTTCAGCGCCACACCCGCCCGCATGCCAAGGGATTTGATCTGCTGAAGATTCCGGTGCAGATGCCGGCAGGCTTCAAGATGTACCGTCAGGTTGTCGGCACCGGCGGCCTTGAAGGCTTCGGCGTAGCGTTCCGGTTCCTCGATCATCAGATGCACGTCGAAAATCTTAGTGGTGGATTTCCGTAAGGCGGAGATCACCGGCAGGCCGTAACTGATATTGGGTACAAATCGGCCGTCCATCACATCCAGATGGAACCAGTCGGCGACACTTTCGTTCAGCATGTTGCTTTCCGCTCCGAGACGAAGAAAATCAGCAGCGAGTAGGGAGGGGGCGATCAGGGGCATGGAGGACGTTTGTTTCCGGCAAAGGTATCTTTCAAATCTTTCCCGATGTCAAAACTTTATCGACAAATCAGCTTGATGGCTTTCACCTAATTTTGCGTCATGGCAAAAGAGAAGATACTCGTTATCGGTGCGTCCGGACAGATAGGTGTGGAGTTGACCATGGCCCTCCGTCGCATCTATGGGAATGCGAACGTCATCGCATCCGACCTCCGCGAACCTAATCCCCTGTTGATCGGTACCGGGCCCTACGTCAGTCTTGATGTGATGAACAAAGAAATGCTGCATGTCCAGGTCATACGGCAGAATATCACCCAGATCTACCTGCTGGCCGCCATCCTCTCCGCCACCGGGGAGAAGAATCCCAACCTGGCCTGGAACCTCAACATGCAGGGACTCCTCAATGTGCTCGACATCGCACGGGAAGAAAAATTGACCAAGGTGTATTGGCCGTCATCCATCGCGGTATTCGGGCCAACATCGCCCAAGGATGCCTGTCCTCAACAGACCGTCATCGAACCTGTCACCGTCTATGGTATCAGCAAATACGCAGGCGAGTTCTGGTGCAACTACTACCATAACCGCTATGGACTCGATGTCCGCAGCCTGCGCTATCCCGGTTTGATATCTTATAAGTCAGAGCCCGGCGGGGGTACGACGGATTACGCCGTCGAGATCTTTCACGATGCATTGGAAACCGGAGCCTACACCTCTTTCCTAAAACAGGACACCTACCTGCCGATGATGTATATGCCCGATGCTATCCGCGCCACCATCGAACTGATGGAAGCACCGGTAGAGCGGATCAAAGTGCGTACGTCATACAACATTTCAGCCATGAGTTTCTCTCCTGCTGAAATTGGGGCAGCAGTCGGTCAACATGTGGAAGGATTTCGGATGGATTACGCCCCTGACTACCGACAGACGATTGCCGACAGCTGGCCGCGCAGCATCGATGATTCCGTGGCACGTGCAGATTGGGGATGGAAGCATGAATTCGACCTGCCGGCCATGACAGCCGACATGATCTCAAATCTCCGCAAGGCCTGAGGAAGCGAAATCAATCCGCTTCCGTCCAGTTGTTCAGATCGACGTTCGAGTAGTCGCGGATCTCCTTGTATAGCGTGTCCCGTTCGATGGGCGCCCTGCCGGCCTGACGGATCAGGGTAACAAGTTCCTGCGTCGACATCGACGGGTTCTGCTCTTCGCTGCCGGCCATGGAATAAATCTTCGTGGTATCATCGATGGTCCCGTCGATATCATTCACGCCGAATGACAGGGTGAGTTGCGCCTGCTGGCGACCCAGCATCGGCCAGTAAGCCTTGATATGCGGGAAGTTATCCATGTATATGCGTGCCATCGCATACGCTTTCAAGTCTTCGATCACCGATGTTTCCGCAACATGGCTCATCTCATTGTCGTGGTTGCGGAATTTCAACGGGATGAAAGTGTTGAAACCACCCGTACGATCCTGCAGCAGGCGAAGCTGCTCCATGTGATCGATGCGGTGACCGTAATCTTCGATGTGTCCGTAGAGCATGGTGGCGTTGCTGTGCATGCCCAGTGCGTGCGCCGTGGCGTGAATATCGAGCCATCCCGCACCGTCCACTTTGTCGGCACATATCTGTTCCCGGATCTCCGGTGCGAAGATTTCGGCACCACCGCCGGGCAGTGAATCCAGTCCAGCCTCATGCAGGTATTTCATACCCTCCGCCCGCGTCATTTTCGCCTTCCGGAACATGTAGTCCAGCTCAACGGCCGTGAAGCCTTTGATATGCAGATCAGGCCTGGCCGCACTTATTTTGCGCAGCAATTCTGCGAAGAAATGGATGTCCATCTTTGGATGTACACCGCCTACGATATGCACTTCCGTGACTGGCTTGCCGTCATATTCCTTCACTTTGTCGACCATCTGATCGATGCTCAGTTCCCATCCTTCCTCCCGATGCGCGTAAAGCTGGGAATAGGAGCAGAACTTGCAGGAAAAAACACAGACATTGGTGGGCTCGATATGAAAATTCCTGTTGAAATAAGTCCGGTTTCCATGACGTTCCTCCCGGATATGGTTGGCGAGCATGCCCAAAAATGCCACAGAGGCCTCGCGATACATGAGCAGCCCCTCCTCCGGTGAAATCCGCTCCCGCACCAACACCTTGCCGGCAATGGTTTTCAGTGCTTCCGAAACCTTCGATCCCTGGATGACGACGTCAAGACCACTACCCATAATTTACGAAATTTATGCAAAACTAACAAGAAGAATCGAGCCTTTGTTTAGTTTGAGCCGGTAAGGATGAATCCGCTGGATTGATGATCAATACAAAAATCAATCCCGTAATATCCGCTCTGTGATGACCCGATCCGTGCCATGGATCCGAAGCGTGTAAACACCTGCGGGCATCCTGCTGAGATCGAGCTGCTGACTGGCAGGCGCATTTCCGGAAGGATAGGAAACCGAGTACACCTGCTGTCCTGCCGGATTCAATATATCGATGTGGCGGACCTTCGATGCGTCTGGATAAAGCTGCACGGTCAGTTTCCCGCGGGTCGGGTTGGGTGCGATCAGGTATCCGTCCCGTTTCAGACGGGCGGGGAGCGTTTTCGTGTACACGCGCACGTTATCCAGATGGATGTCGTTGTCGCCGCGACTGATGTTTCTAAAGTCGACCACGAAACCACCGCTGCGCGGAAGTGCGGTCGTCAGGTCGATGCGTTCATGTCGCCATTGCGCGGCTGTAGCGGGGAGAAATGCCCGGGGACCGGCCGTGTCCATCGTCGGAATCGCCGTGCGCAAATCCATTCCCCAGTATCTTTTCACAGATTTGAAGGTTTGCCCGCAATCCGTAGAAATCAACAGTTCCAGGGTATCTGACGGCCTTGGCAGCCCCGCTGCCACGCCCGGCGCGCCAGCCATGTCGAATTCCAACAGCACGGAATCCACCCCTTCATAAGTCAACAATGGAGATATCAGCCGGTCGATGGCTGACGGTGACGCATAACCGAAATTGCGCATCGTTATGGAAGAGCTGCCACTGCGGGCTCCACTGACATTGCGCATCCAGCCATTGCTTCTATCCGGATTGATGTCGTTCCAATCCGCCGGCGGGAAGCTCATCGACTCAAAACCTTCTGTCAGCGGCAATTTTACAGGCGACTTCACCCCGACGGGCATTGAAATCACATCATTGAAAGGATTTCCGTCGATGCCGCCATTGGGTTCAGACACCCGGCATTCGATGATCCGGTAGCCGCTGGTCAGCAGGCCACTTTTCAGTCGCACACTTGCCTGTTCCCCCAGCCCCAGACTGCCCGTCCAATCGGTCTGCACGGCTTGTCCGCCATCAGCCTGCCAAATTATCCGCAGGCTCCGCAGGAGGGTGGTGCCCTTGTTGATGATCGTTACTTCCGGTTCGACATTCGGATCGCATAAAATTTGAGCAGGGTTATTGATCGAAACAATGCCCGCGTCCAATGTAAACAAAGGAACGCCCGTCAGATTGATGTCATCCAGAAAGATATTGTTGCCGTTCCGGTTGATGTTGCGGAATCGCAGGATCACGTTTTCTTTTCCGGACAGTTGCGGCAGCTCGACCCGTTCCTCCCGCCACTGCGTAGCCGTAGGGGTGAACTCCGTGGTGCGATAGGCCGGCAGGGTCGATAACGCCAGTCCGCTCTTCCTCCAGTATCGTTGGAAGCTTCTTCCACAATCCACAGAAGCCCAGATTTCCAGGGTGTCCGACACCGTCGCGCTGTAAGCCGCGGCGGCCAGCCGGAAACTCAACCGCACGGAATCCGTCCGGCTCAGGTCAAGAGGTGGCATCACCAGGTCTGATGACACTCCTGCTTCGTTCTTTTGATAGTTGTCGAATTTGACAGACGTGGCGGTTGAATATCCCGCGTTGGTGACGCGTGTCCATAGCATGTTCGGGCTTCCGCCTGACAGGCGGCTCCAGCCGACCGGCGGGAAAACCGTCTGTTCAAAACCCTC